>NZ_JBDNLG010000059.1:0-18841 GCF_047718355.1 Ethanoligenens sp. | reverse complement strand
CGGCAACCATCATACTGATAATAGTCAACTTTTCACTGCAATGCATAAATGTAGTGACCATGATGGTCATACGACGATCTTTTTCGCTCTCAATCGTCCGCGTTCCCATGATGCCGGGGACGCCGCAGCCGCTGCTGATGAGAATGGGAATAAAGGATTTGCCGGACAAGCCAAACCGACGGAAGATGCGGTCCATAATGAACGCAATGCGCGCCATATATCCGCAGTCTTCGAGGAATGAAAGGAAGAAGAACACGATGAGCATCTGCGGGACGAAGCCAAGCACGGTGCCAACGCCGCCGATGATGCCGTTCAGGATGAGTCCTTGCAGCCAGTCGGCAGCGCCGATAGCTTTTAAACCGGCGGTGGCTCCGTTGGTGATCCAATCCCCGAAAAGGGTATCATTCATGAAGTCGGTGGCGATTTTGCCCACAGAGCTGACCGCTATAAAGTAGATGGCAAATATAATACCGGCGAAAATTGGCAATGCCCAGATGCGGTTGGTGACCACGCGGTCAATTTTATCGGAGATGTTGTAGCTTTTATCACTTTTGCGCAGATGTTTGTCCATTAGTTTGGAGATATATTCGTACCGCTCGTTTGTGATGATGGTTTCGCTGTCGTCGCCTTCTTTTTCCTCGACAGTTTGGATAATGGCCTCAATCTGGTTGTGGAGTTCCTGCGGCAGCTGCAAGGCTTCGAGAACTTTTTCATCCCGTTCAAACAGCTTGATGGCATACCAGCGGGAAAGCTGAGGATCTACTATATTTTTAACAAGCTCTGCAATGGTGCTTAGCGCTTGCTCCGCTGCTTTGTTGTATGTGTGGCGGGGAACTGTGACGGCTTTGGTTTTAGCGAGCTCAATTGCCTTACGTGCGGCGTCGAGTGAGCCGGTTCCTTTTAGTGCCGAGGTTTCTACCACCGCGCAGCCGAGAGCCTCACCTAATTTCTGCGTATCGATCTTGTCACCGGATTTCTTGACGATATCCATCATGTTTAGTGCGATGACAACCGGAATGCCCAGTTCCACGACCTGCGTGGTAAGGTACAGGTTGCGTTCCAGGTTGGTGGCATCCACCAGATTGATAATGGCGGCGGGACGCTCGTTCATCAGATAGTTCCGGCTGACGACTTCTTCAAGCGTGTATGGGGAAAGGGAGTAAATGCCGGGCAGGTCAGTAATGACAACGCCTTTCTGTCCCCTCAGCCTTCCTTCTTTCTTTTCCACAGTAACGCCTGGCCAGTTTCCTACATATTGACTGCTGCCGGTCAAGTCGTTGAACATGGTTGTTTTACCGCAGTTTGGGTTACCGACAAGCGCGATTTTGATTTCCATTCCCCTATAGATCCTCCTCAAAAATTAGAGTAATATAACATTTGCACCAAAAAAACAGGACGCGCTCACGCAACGTCGATGTTTTGTGCTTCGTCTTTGCGGATGGACAGTTCATAGCCCCTAACCGTAATCTCGATGGGATCCCCCAGAGGTGCTACTTTTCGAACGAACAACTTCGTCCCGCGTGTAATACCCATGTCCATGATGCGCCGTCTGAGCGCCCCGGTGCCGTTCAGTTTGGCCACGGAGACCGTTTCACCAGGCTGAACCTCTTTCAGTGTTCTCATATTGATTCCCCCCATATCTTCATCTGGCATTATTCCCGTATTCAGGATGCAGAGTGTTCTTCTCAGGCTGTGAGAACGCGGTTCGCCATCGTACGGCTAATGGCAAGCCGCGTACCCTTGATACTGACGATCACATTGCCGTTCATCTCTGACACAACGGACACCACGGCATCTTCCACAAAACCAAGGTTGCAAAGGAAACGCCGGGTATCGTCTTTGCCGGAAATAGATTGGACAGTGACGTTCTGCCCTACGCGTACCATGCTCAGCGGAATGCTGCGTTGTGCCGCGGGATTGCGCGGTTTGCAAACCGACAGATTTTGATTCGGTAATACGATGGGGTTTTCTTTTTTCATAATATATACACTCCTTTATGAACCAAAGGTAAACATTCAAACTGCACTGCTGTGCGAGGAGCGCGTTGCGAGTAGGGATCAAATGAATCCTTTGCTTTGCAACGGATGAACGTCGGATGGTGTAACACATCTGCCCAATGAAGTGACTGCGTGAGCATAATGAGAATCACTATTAGCGTTTGCTCTATCTAACATTTTATCTTGCACAAGCACTTTTGTCAATGACTTTGGGGAAGTTTATGTATAACGCCAAAAAACCATGTGAACCAGTCTCCATTTGTGTATATAAAAAAGCCAGAAAGAGCATTTTGCCCTTTCTGGCTATAGGAAGAAATGATAGGAGTGGAAAAGTTAGCTTCCGTAAATATAACTCTGTAGTTTCCCCACTTCTGCGGGCCAATTTAGATCCCAGAACCAGATGGGACTGGTCTCCGTCGTATACATGCCATCGTCTTCCGTAGGGATGGAAATTTGCTGGATGTTGCTCAGGCCACTTTCAAATGACATAAGCGTACCGGTCAATTCTGTGGTTGGGATGTTTGTTTTGAAATATCCGGTGCATTGGTTCAAAACAGATATTTTTGTGAGCATATCGGCTGATTTAAACTTATTATAAATAGCCATCATTACATTGCGCTGACGCTGTGTGCGCATAAAATCCGTGTCGATTTTGCGTGTGCGCGTATATCCTAATGCGTGAGCGCCATCGAGCGTATAGGTTCCCGCCTGCGTGCCGACATTGATGTAGGAGTAGCTTGCCTCTTTGGCCGTAAGGGTAATAGGTACTCCGCCTACGGTGTCGATGATATGTGAGAAACCGTCAAAATCAAATTCCATATATTTCTGAATATCCAATTTATATGCGTAATTGACGACGTCGATCTGCAGGCCGATGCCTCCATAGGAGAAAGCGGCATTCAGCTTATGGTTGCTTTGCGTATTGGGGAAGTATGTCTTTGTGTCGCGTAAGAGAGAAGCAATCTTTAATGTGTTTGTCTTTTTATTGACGCTCAAGACCATGATGCTGTCCGCGCGGTTGGCACCATAGCTGCCTTCGCCGCCGTTTCCCTGGGTAGCGTCTATTCCCACCAGGAGAATGTTTTCAATGTTTGGATCTTTTTGTTTGACTTGAATGATGGGATAATCTTTTGAGTTGCCGCCTGGAAAATTACCGGCGTCAATTTGGTCAAGCCCCTGCTGGGCGCTGGAGGTGTTGTCTTGTGCGGTGCTGGTCACCTGACTCCAGTTTCTTACATACTTTATGTTCTTATGAATGCGAGAGGACGTATATGCGTAAATTGCGGATATGGAAATCGCAAGTACGACGACGACGGCGATTGGGATGAACCACCAATGAAATCTTTTCTTAGCCCGTGTACCTGACAAATGATCGTCCTCCTTTTTATGACAACAACACCCTATCTGCAAACCATCCGTTGCAATACGCACTATTATAGCTTTATTTTGCTTTTTTTTCAAGGTCATATGATCAGGCCCTGTAAATACAGAGTGCGCATAATGCAACAGAAAACGCAGCATTCCCCAAAAGGTAAAATATAGAAAATATCAGTTTGTCGCATTGCAATTATCGCTTCTTTATGGTATAGTGTTTGGAGCAATCTGCCTGTAATACTGTGTGCGGTTTCAGAGAATGGTATGAAAAAAGTTTACAAATGGCGTATTGCATTTGCGAATGGCTCATACTATAATAAAGCGCGTAAATGGGATTGGTTTGGAATGCCGCGGCGATACGGTTCGGCTTTCCATGAATTGAACAGATACTGGAAGTGTTATGGTGATTGATCATTTTGACCGCGCGGGGAATACGGTTTCCGCACTGGCATATGCAGCGAGGGAAGAGAGCAGTACTTCCGACTGGTATCTCCGCATAGGCAAACGCCTGTTCGACTTATTCACGGCTTTGATTGGCTGTGTGCTGTTCAGCCCACTGATGTTGGGGGCGGCTGTCGGGGTGCGGCTGGAATCCAAAGGACCGGTCATTTTTAAGCAGGAACGACTGGGATTGGGTGGCAAGACCTTTGTTATCTATAAGTTCCGTTCCATGCGGATAGACGCGGAGGCGAGCGGGCCGGCTTGGGCCAAAAAGAATGATGGCAGGATCACCCGTTTTGGACGGTTTCTACGCAAATATCATGTGGATGAACTGCCGCAGCTAGTGAATATCCTGCGTGGGGATATGTCCATGGTGGGACCGCGACCGGAACGCGCTTATTTTTACGCGCAGTTTGAACGGGATATTCCGGAATTTCGTGACCGCCTGGCTGTAAAACCCGGGTTGACCGGTTGGGCGCAGGTGAACGGTGGGTATGATATCGGGCCAAAGGACAAGTGCCGCCTCGATAAATCTTATATCCGGTGCCTCTCATTGCTGACGGACTGCCTGATTTTATTAAAAACAGTGACAGTCGTTTTTAAAGGACTTGGCGCGCGCTGACGCGAGATGAGCAACTATAGACAGATATAAAAGGGGAAAGGCAGTCGATGGAAGATACGGGGGTAGACAGAGCCATTGAACGCCTGTGTTTACGGGATGTTTTGATTGGCTTGCACCGTTATCTGTTTTTGCTGTTACTCTTTCCATTTTTTTGTGCGTTTTTGGGTGTTGTGGCCGTGCATAGTATTGTGCCGGTATCCTATCGGGCGGAAGTGCAACTGCTTGTTACTCCGGCCGCCGCTTCCGATACGACGGTTACATATGACCGGTTGATGGCGGCTGCACAGCTTTCCGCAACCGATGCGGCAGTGTTAAAAAGCAATAGAATATTGGACAAAGTGAAGGCAAACCTTCGTCTGTCTGTTTCAGATACGGAATTGGCATCCCATATTTCCGTGAAATGTATACAGCAGACGGGGGTTTTATTGATATCTGCTGATGCAGACACGCCGGAAATGGCCATGCGGGTGGTGCGGGAAATTGCACGGGTTGGCCCGAAAGCCATCTCTGATATGGCATATTTGGGCAGCATTCAGCCGGTTGCTGATCCCACGGCAGACGAAACGCCAGTGGCCCCGGATTTATGGGCTGTTGGCGGCGTCTGTTATGCTATTGGGTGGGGAATTGCAATCTTTTTGGCACTTTTTCTGGAATATTGGCATAAGGGATATCATACGGCACGGGAAGTGGCGAAACACACAGATCTTCCGGTGCTGGGCGTGCTGCCACATGCCGTCGTAAAAGATTCGTGAGGGGATGGGAAAGATGCCAATGCTTTTTTTACAAAGGCGTGGCCCAATGCCGATTCTGGCGTGTAATGCGCCTCCGGCATTTGAGGAGGCCTGCTGGGCACTTTGTATGCAGTTGTCGGCGCTTTACCCGCAGCGGCCACGCCGCATTGTAGTGACCAGCGCACTGCCCGGGGAAGGCAAGACCACCGTTGCGGTCAATCTTGCCGTTGCACTGGCACAGAAGGGCGCGCGCGTGCTGCTTTTGGAAGCAAATTTACGAAGTCCCGTGTTGGCGGAGCACCTGCGATTACAGCAAGAACCTTTGAATGGGCTGGCTGCCGTACTGGAAGAAAAGGGCACTGATTTTGAACGCGGCATCGTTGTTTCGGATTTGGAATTCGATGTTTTACTCGCAGGAGTGGTGCGCAGACATCCAATGGTACTGCTTGATTCCCCTCAAATGGCGGAGATATTGCATCGTCTGGCAGAGGCATATGATTGGGTGCTGCTGGATACACCGGCTGTCTGCCGCTTCGGAGATGCCTGTGCATTGGGGAAAATGACGGACGGTACGGTGCTGGTGCTCCGCCAAAGCATAACGCCAGCGGAAAGTGTCCAAACGGCGTGTGACAGTCTCAAGCAGATGGGTGTGCGATTGGTTGGCAGTGTGCTGAACGACTGCGAATACGCGTTTCGATAGATACATAAGTGATGAGACAAAAGACATAGGTAGGGCGCCATGGTGTGCAAAAAATGTCGAAATTTGACGAATCAGACAACAGGCACCGCTGTAAAGGAAACACCGTTGCAGCAGATGCCATTTTCCGTACTCCTGCCGGTGTGCAGCAAAGAACGGCCCGAGTGGCTGGATGCTTGCTTGCATAGCTTGCTTTGCCAGACAGTGATGCCCACAGAAATTCTTTTGTTAGAGGATGGGGCGCTTTCTGACGGGCTTCGCCAAGTGGTAGACAAACACACGATGTTTTCCAATGGCTTACTGCGCGTGTGTAAACTCCCCGGCGGCGCGGGGCTGGGAGAGATGCTGCGGCAGGGCGTGCTGGCCTGTAGATGTCCGCTGATTGCGCGGATGGATGCCGATGATATCTGTATGCCGTTCCGGTTTGAAAAACAGTTGCAGGTTTTATTTGATCATCCCGACTATGACATTGTGGGGTGCAACATACTGGAGCAGCGACAGGAGGGAATGGTTTGCCGTTGTGTGCCTGAATGGCCGGATGAAATCCATGCGTTTGCACATTGGCGGAATCCTTTCTGCCACATGACTGTACTTGTCAGGAAAGATGCGGTCTTGCGAGCAGGAAACTACAGGATATTTTCTTTTTTTGAAGATTATGATTTGTGGATACGTCTGCTGAGCGAGGGCGCAAAAGGATATAATATTCAGGAGAATCTGATGTATGTAAGGGCGTTTGAACAACAATCCAAACGAAGGGGAGGTCATGCCTATCTAAAAGCAGAAGCGGCTTTCTTTAGGCAGCTGCGGCATTCGGGGTATATTGGGGCGAGGGGATATGCCGTATCCCTGTTGGTGAGAGGAATGGCCAGGATGGCGCCTGAAGCTGTGCGTGAATGGCTCTATCTGCACACACTGCGTCGTAACGTCAAAAGGTGTTTCTCGTGATCCGGGTGCTGCATTTGACGGGTACATCTGCTGTGGGCGACGGTGTGCCGGCTTCTTTGCTTGCGTTTTATCAAAAAATGGACAGGACACGGTTCACATTTGATCTGCTGACATTTTCGCGCGGCAGTTTAGACTACGAGCCTGATTTCTGCGCACTGGGGGGGCAGGTGCTGCGGATGTCCCCCCCGTCGGCGCGGCATCTTTTTAAATATGTAAGGGAACTGTCCGATGTTTTTGCCAGACAGCCGGGATATACAGTAGCACATTGTCATGTGCCTGCTTTATGCGGGCCGTTTTTCTCTGCGGCGAAATGTGCGGGTGTGCCCCTGCGTATTTTGCACAGCCACAGTACCGCGTGGTCTGCTGGTGGCTGGGGTAAGGCTCTGCGCAATGCAGTCGGCACGCATATGGGTCGGCACGCCGCCAACGCCTACATGGCCTGTTCCGATGAAGCGGCCGATTTCCTATTTGGCAAGAGAGAGAAGGCAGAAATCATTCCGCCGGCGGTCGATACCGGGCGTTTGGCATTTTGTACCGATGTGCGGGCACAAACACGCGAGATATTGGGATGCCGGGAACAATTGGTCATCGGTCATGTGGGACGGTTCACACCAGAAAAAAACCACTTGTTTTTGCTGGATGTTTTTTCGTGTCTGCATCGGCTTTACCCAGAGAGTGTTCTTCTGCTTGTGGGAGACGGGCCGCAGCGCGCGTATGTGGAGAAGGCGTGCCGCGAAAAGGGACTGGGTGATGCCGTGCGTTTTGTGGGCACACGGCGAAGAATAGCCCCCTTTTTGCAGGCGATGGATGTGTTCGTTTTCCCATCAATGTTTGAGGGGTTCGGTGCTGCGCTGCTGGAAGCGTTGGCTGCCGGGCTGCCATGTGTCGTATCGGACGCGTTGCCGCACACCGCACAGCTTTTGCCGGGAGTAACGGTGCTGCCGCTATACGATTCTGTGGAGAGTTGGGCGGAACAGATTCTTGCGGTACGGGGGCGCTTGCCCGCTCCAGATCTGTCAGCCAGAGGGTGCGACGTATCGGTTGCCGCTGCACGGCTTTCGCGGTTTTATCAAGCAGGTCTGTGGCGAACAGACCTGCTTTTTCGGTCAAATTGCGACAGGTAGGGGATGGGTATGGTCTATTTTGGAGTGTCGGCGGCTTTGACTGCGATAGGAATGGTGCTTTTTGCGGACGGCGCCTCCCGTACGAAAAACGCATGGTATTTGACGGGCTCTTTTTTGCTGCTGTATTTGCTTGCGGCATTGCGCGCGCCGTCGGTCGGAACAGATTTTCCCACTTATTTGGAACAGTTCCGACAGGCGACGAAACCGTTGGCGATTGTTGTACAAACGTCGCGTTTTGAATGGGGCTATCTTCTTTTTTCCAAATGTCTCGGTGCGGTCTCGGTCAACAGCGTGTGGTTTACCGCGGTGACGTCCGGGTGCATTTTGCTGCCGATTGCTTTGCTCATATCCCGCTATTCTAAAATGGTATGGCTGAGTGTCTGCCTGTTTGCCAGCCTGCTGTTTTATGCGATGTCCATGACGGCGATCCGACAGTACCTGGCGCTCGCCATTTTACTCTGCGGGCTGCCGCTGTTGCAAAAAAGCCGTCTGCTTTTTTGCCTTGTTGTGCTTGCGGCTGCCAGTTTTCACGCAACGGCGCTGCTTTTTCTTCTGGTGCCGCTACTGTATACCGTCCGATTTACGCGCCGTAGTATCCTGTTGCTTGCGGCCGCCGGAATGGGTGCTTTTCTTGCCGCTGATGGAATTATTGACGTAATTGGGTCTGTTTTTCCCAGATACGCGCTCTATCGGTTTGGTAGTTATCATACCGGACTGCATCTGTTTTCCTTTGTAAAACTGGCACTCTTTGGTGCAGTGCTGTTGCTTTCATGGGCCTGTGGCTATGACCGGCGGCTTTCCATAGAACATAGGCCCAATACGGAGTTGCTTTGCGGCTGTCTGGCCTTCTTGCTCACACTGTTGGAGATACAGGCCACTGTATATGATCGTGCGGTCGATTATTTTGCCATTTTTATAATCATTCTGCTTCCCAATGTCCTGTCGGATATCCGGGATAAACATGCCCGCCTATTGGGAATTTGGGTGGCAGTCGCAGGTTCTTTTGCGTATGAGGCGGTGGTTCTGTGGCTTCGGGGCGCATGGTATCATGTGATGCCGTATGCTTTTTTCTTTTCTCGGCAATGACAGACGTCAGGAGCCGACGATGATGCCGCCGTTGACATGCAGAACCTGCCCGGACATAAAGCAGGAATCATCACTGGCGAGGTAAATGTATGCAGGCGCAAGCTCAAATGGTTGGGCTGCGCGCTTCATAGGTGCGTTGGTGCCGAATGCCTTAATTTTGGCGGGCGCAAAACTTGCTGGAATGAGCGGCGTCCAGGTCGCGCCGGGCGCAACGGCATTGACACGAATGCCAAGTGAGGATAGTGACAGGGACAACGAGCGCGTGAACGAAACGATGGCGCCTTTGGTTGCGGAATAATCCAGCAACTCCTGATGGCCTGCGTAGGCCGTAATGGACGCGGTGTTGATGATGGACGCGCCGGATTTCAGAACCGGCAGTACCGCTTTGGTCAGATAGAACATGGCGAACACGTTGGTTTCAAAAGTGCGTCGCAGTTGGTCGGCCGTAATGTCTAAAATGCTGTTTTGTGGGTATTGAACGCCCGCATTGTTGATGAGAACATCAATTTTGGAAAAGTGACGAACGGTTTCCTCGGCGGCATAGGCACAGAACGCGTCCTGCTGGATATCCCCACGCAACGGCAGGCATTGCCGTCCACAGTTTTCAACCAGCGCTTTGGTCTCACTTGCATCATCCTCTTCCGAGTAATACAGGATGGCGACATCCGCGCCTTCTTTCGCGCAGGCAATGGCGACAGCCCGCCCGATGCCGCTGTCGCCTCCTGAGATGAGCACCACACGGTCTTGTAATTTTCCAGAGCCTTTATACTCAGGATTTTCACTGATGGGTCTGGGATTCATGAGCGTCTCAAGCCCCGGCTGCACGCCTTGATGCTGTGGCTCAAATGTGACCGGCTTGTTGACGCTGATGGTTTCGTGACCGATATATTGATATCCGGGATACATCCTACGCACTTCCTTTCCTGTTTAAAAAACAATGGCTTGTTTGCCAGCTATATGGTAAGCAGATCAAACGATATAGAGTTCGAACTAATGACCAGAATCATTGGACTTTATGTAGTGTGTGAATTTTCCGATCTTTTATGCGAAACGATGGATGGCATCGCATAATACCGGAAGATTGGGCGGGCATGATGCGGCATCTGTCCGACGGAAAAAGCAGGCATTGACTATTTGATCGGCTTGGGATACAATAGGTGCACGCCGGACTGCACGCGGCAATCCGGGTGTGTTTCGATGGATGGCTATTTAGCTGTCTGCACGCCGTTGACGGTGGTAAGGAGGGATTTCCCATGCCGGAAGAACCCGAAGGAAAGTTGATCTCGCTTTTGGATGAAGAGGGCAATGCGCACGAATTTGAGCATCTGGCCACGGTCGAATACGCTGGTGCGTCCTATGTGGCACTGATGCCTGTGTATGATAAACCGGAAGATTTGCTGGAAAGTGATGCGGAACTGGTTATCCTGAAAATCATCGAGGATGAGGACAGCGGAGAGGAAATGCTGGCCGCTGTGGAAGATGATGACGAATTCGATGCGGTTTCAGAAGAATTTGAGAAAATTCTTGGGGAAGACTATGATATTGTTGTGTCTGAAGAGCCGGAAAATCCCTAATAGGGACTTGTTTATTTAGACAGAATACCATGAATTACCCTTGTAATTCCCATGTGATTTGTGTATAATATAAAAGAAGCCCTGCTGTGCGCGTGATTCTCTGGCTATTATAACCCTACAAGCATATGAAAAGGGAATCTTACTCCCGTAGGGGATTGCAGACCTCCCGGTTTTCCGGATGAAGGGAGCGTGAATCTGCGGGGAGATGCCCACCTGCAATAACGGCAGGTTATCATGTGCCCGGAACACGGCCTGGCGGGGATTCTTTGAAAAATTCCGTTTTGTGCGGTTGCGCCGTCTGTTTTTACAGACGGCGTTATTTTTATCTGTATTTTTGCATATCCGGCGTCTTGTTATGGAAAAATGGACAAAGGACTCATAAAAGTAATTGGAGAAAAGAGGGCTCAAAATGAACAAAAGGCAGTTGTCCGGCGGTGCAGCAGGGTTGATTGCGGGCGTGCTTAATGGCCTGCTGGGTGCCGGTGGCGGTACGGTGGTGGTGCCGATGCTCGAAAAATGCGGCTTGCCTCCGCAACGGGCCCATGCGACCTCTATTGCCGTGATTGTGCCGTTATGTGTTCTTAGTGCCGTTTGGTACTTGAAAAACGGGAATTTTTCTCTAAACGACTTGTGGATTTATGTTCCCGCCGGCCTTGGTGGGGCATATGTTGCTTCCCTTGTGTTACCCAAGATTCCAGCCAAGTTGTTGCGCCGTATCTTTGGCGCGTTTTTGCTTTATGCGGCCTTTCGGCTGCTCACACGATGAGCGGGGTGCTTCTTGGCTGTCTGGCGGGATTCCTTTCAGGCTTTATCGGGGGCTTGGGGCTGGGCGGCGGCGGTGTGTTGGTACTGTTTTTGACCTTGTTTGCAGGCGTAGGGCAGCTGCGTGCGCAGGGAATCAATCTGGCATTTTTCATACCGGTCGGATTGTTCGCGCTGATTTTTCATGTCCGTAACCGGCTGGTGGATTTTAAAATTGCATGGCCTGCCATTTTGCTCGGCCTTGGCGGTGCGGCGGTGGGCAGTATGATTGCCAGCCACATCGGCGCGTGGCTGGTGGGCAAGCTGTTTGGAGCTCTGCTGCTTGCGCTTGGGGCATGGGAAGTCTTTGCACCGCATAAGGAGTCCCCTCCAATTTCCGCAAACAAAGCCCAAGGTAAGTCATGATGTGTGCGAACAAGTCCGGCAGTTATAGCAGACCTTTGTGAAAAAACGTGTAAAATATATAAGAACTCTTGACAGGGGTATGGATTCTGACTATAATATAACAGTCGCCTTAAAAAAGGTGTGGGAATAATATCGGGGTGTAGCTCAGTTTGGTATGAGTGCTTGGTTCGGGACCAAGAGGCCGTGAGTTCGAGTCTCACCACTCCGACCAAAAAAGCCCGTAGACAGCATGATTGTGTTGCCTACGGGCTTTTTGTTATACTTTACACCCCTAAGAAATGGATGCTTTAAGGCAGGACGATATGGGGGACTGTGGATTTTTGCACAATCTCATCAGCAGATAAAGGGTTGTGATATATGATGAAACCTATTTGCATTAAAAAGCAGCGGGACTTGGTTTAATCTATTATATCAATCTGCTATAATAGGAGAAACCGCAGAAGAAGTGAAAAATGCGGTGGTGAGGCGTGACCTTCACGCAGGATACAGCATCGGGGGAAGCGGTTTGAAAAAAGTGAGACTTTTAAGACGCCATATACTATTGCTGACGATATATGGCTTTCTGGTCCTTGAGTCCGCTGTACGTCTTGTTCATATGCGTGGGGATTTTAATTCTTTGCGCTTGGAATTTCTGATGGGTATCGCCCTATTTGCTCTGTACGTTTTGTGTAGCCCTGTATATGACAGCTGGATAAAGCACTCTAAATACAATATGTTGGTGGAACGTATTCATTGCGGGATTGCAATTATTCAAAAAAATGAGGAGTTCAGTCTGGTGCGTGCCAACTCTGCTTTCTTTAAAATTAGCGGATATACGGCAGAGGAGTTTCGTGATATATTTCATAACCGGACGGTTCATCTCATTCATGAAGAGGACATGCCTGCCATATTGGAAATGGCGCGTCAATTAAACGCCGATCATCCCCATGCGCATGTGGATTTTCGTATTCTAAACAAACACGGTTGTGTGAAATGGATCCATATGGACACATTTTTCCTCCACGAGGCTCATAAAGTGTCGGCATTTCACTGTGTTTTTACGGATATCACCGCGTTTCGGACGTCGGTCGAGCAGGTAGAATTTGAGTCGGGGCGTTATCAGATCATTGCCAGATTGTTCGATGATATCTTGTTCGACTATGATATTTCCAGTAAAACGATGACGAGTACGCGGCCGATCAGCGATTTATATGGCAACAATATATCAATCCCGTGTTTTTACAACAGTGTGGTTCAAAACAGCGTGGTACACCAAAAAGATCTGGCTGCACTGGCCGATTTTTTTGATAAGTTGGAAACCGGGCAGAACAAGAGACAGATAGAATTGCGCATTGGTTCTTCCGATGGACAGTATGCCTGGTATCGTTTGGATGGCGCACTTTTGCGAGATAAACAGCAGGAGCCGCTTAAAATCATTGGAAAATTCACCAATATAGATCATCAAAAACGTGAAAGGGAATATTTGACGCAAAAATTACAGCGCGATCCAATGACCGGTATTTTTAACAAAGTGGTGACCGAACAGTTGGTCGACCGGTATCTGCAAAAAGTGCGCAGTGATGATGTGAGTACACTGTTTATACTGGATGTTGACAATTTCAAACACATCAATGACTCATTGGGCCATTTGTATGGCGATAAGGCGTTGACTCATATTGCACATGAAATTCAACAAATTCTGCGTACTTCTGATATTTTCGGACGCATTGGCGGCGATGAGTTTGTTGTGTTTATCAAAAATATCAAAACGCGTGCCTTGGCGGAAAAAAAGGCACAAGAATTATGCAGCCTGTTCCGCGGCATCTCTTTGTTGTCTCAACAGCGTTATGCGATATCAGTCAGTATCGGCATGGCGATGTTCCCACAAGATGGGCGGACATATCATGAACTGTTTGCAAAAGCAGACAGGGCCTTATACATTGCGAAGGGGCAGGGAAAAGACAGGTTTTCCTTTTATCAGGATGAGGCATTTGACGGGCGGCGGGAAGAACCACACATACCGGATCACGCTATGCTGCCCGGCCCGTCTCCTTTGGCTTTGTCGGTTTCAAATCAACGGATAGTGGAAAACCTTCTCGTGTTTTTAAATAAAAATTGCATGGATAAAAATGCAACGCAAAAGATGCTCTCCATTGTCTGCCAGTATTATAAAGTCAAACGGGTATGCGTCTTGGAATTTTCTGAGGACGGGCAAAAAATCGATCATGTGCATTACTGGAATGAAGAGAAATATATGCCGGACACAAATCATTTTCTTATACATACAGAGGTGTTTTGGAAAAATTATCTCCAGTATTTTGATCAGAGCTATACGTTTCAGTGTGATTCCTTGCAAAAAATAGGAATGGCTTCCGCTGAAAACCCCCCGCTATCTTCGCTGCAACATGTGGTTTTTTATCATCAGCAACCAGCCAGCATCCTGATGCTGGACAACGATCTGCCGCAGGGCCATCTAACTTTTTATGAATTGAGCATTTTGGAAATTGTTCATAGTCTGGTACAGTACCACTTGCTTTTGCTTCAAAAGCTGCGCGTCTCACAGGAACTGATTGACATCGACGCGCTAACCGGCGTTCACGCTTATGAGGCATTTCATACTGTATTGGTAAAAACGCTCATGAGCAATCCCAATAAACCGTATGCGCTGATCAGCTGTGATATCAACCGTTTTTCCGAGATCAACGATTTGATTGGACATGATCAGGCGGATCAGGTCTTGATTGCCTTTACTTCTGTTATTCAGCGGCACCTGGAACCGGGAGAACATATCGGACGTGTTTCAGCTGATATCTTCTGCATTTTGGCAAATTGCGAAGATAGAACAATATTGAGCGAACGTATGGATTTGTGGGATCGAGTGTTTCTGGAAGAAATCAAAGGATTTCATTTGCCCAGCAGTGTCGAGGTTGCGGTAGGCGTTTACGAAATCCAATCGCAAGAGGATACACCCGCTACCATGTTTGATAGGGCTAATGTCGCTCGTAAACTGAGTAAAAATTCGCGTACGCGGATGATCCAGTTTTATGATGAGCGGGTGCATGAAAAAACGCTGTATGAAAAAGATATGGAATCATACATGCGTGCATCACTCCAGAAAAATGATTTTATTGTTTATCTACAGCCCCAATATAGATTGACCGACCGTAAGATTGCAGCAGCGGAAGCGTTGGTGCGTTGGGAACATCCGATACGGGGGTTTATTCAACCCTCTGCATTTATTCCTTTGTTCGAAAAAAACTATTTTGTCGTGGAACTGGATTTTTATGTACTGGAAAGGGTCTGCCAGATGCTGCGGCGATGGATAGACAAGGCTCTCCCCATTGTACCAATCGCCGTCAATTTTTCACGTGTTCATTTGGCCACGAAAAATTTTGTTTCCAGAGTGCTGCATGTTGTGGAAACATATGAGATTCCACCTTCCTATTTGGAAATTGAGCTGACGGAGAGCGCCTATATCAACCGCACCAGCAATGTGTTGAAGATTGCACAGGAATTGCGGAGATATGGGTTTCGAATGGCGATGGATGATTTTGGCGCGGGGTATTCTTCACTGAATTCCCTGAAAAGTCTGCCGTTTGATATTTTAAAATTAGATCGAAACTTTTTTCAGGAAAAAGAGCCGACACCCAAGGAAACAATCATCATTGAAAACATAGTTCGCTTGGCAAAGCAACTCGATTTGTGTGTGGTGTCCGAAGGGGTTGAGTTTGAGTGGCAGGCGGAATTCCTGTGCAGCGTGGACTGTGACCTTGTGCAAGGATATCTGTTCTCATGCCCGATTCCAATCTATACCTTTGAAAAAGAACTGCGGGAGCATGCAAATCCACTCCTGCAATGCCCTGATTGACACATCAAAAGGACCCGGAACAACGCCTGCGGCGTGTCCGGGTCCTTTTGATGTGACGTATAATTGCAGCGCTTTTAAGTCGATCTGCGAGAGCTTACCAATCCAAAGCGTCCAATGGATTGTCAATGGAGTGGCTATCTTTAAATCGTAATCAGTTCATATTCTTTATTGCCAATCCCTAAAGCCACCGCGTGGTCAATGGCGGATTTCCAGTTGGTATCAGGGCTGACGTCGGTAAAATGGTCATGGTGTTCATGCCCTTGCTTTTCAAGAAGGCTTCCGGTGACCGTAGGCTGGCGGTTGACTGCGTCCGCACAGGCGACATCCAACGCGATCGGGTCAAAAGACGCAAACATCCCTACGTCCGGAACGATGGGGATATCGTTTTCGGCGTGGCAGTCGCAAAATGGAGAAACGTCGACCACAAGGCTAATGTGGAAATGCGGGCGGCCGTGTAGGACAGCCCAGGTATACTCGGCCATCTTGCAGTTGAGGATGTTGTTGGACTCGCTGGAACCCGGTTCCACCGCGTCAGTGGGACAGACCCCGATGCAGCGTCCGCAGCCTACGCATTTGGTATGGTCAATAGCTGCTTTTCGGTTGGTGATGGTAATGGCGCTGTGGGCACAGCTTTTTTGGCAGCTGCCACACCCCACACATTTAGCCTTGTTCACGCCTGGTTTGCCGCTGCTGTGCATTTCCATCTTGCCTGCGCGGGAGCCGCATCCCATACCGATATTTTTGATTGCGCCGCCGAATCCGGTCAGCTCATGTCCTTTAAAGTGGCTCAGTGAGATGAAGATATCCGCATCCATGATGGCGTGCCCGATCTTTGCTTCTTTTACATAGGTACCGTTTTCGACCGGGATCAGCACCTCATCGGTTCCCTTCAGACCGTCTCCAATCAAAATCTGGCATCCGGTTGATAAATAGGAAAAGCCGTTCAGAGCTGCGGAATCTAAGTGATCCAGTGCATTTTTGCGCCCGCCGACGTACAGCGTATTGCAGTCAGTCAAGAACGGTTTGCCGCCTTGTTCTTTCACGACATCCGCAACCGTTTTTGCAAAATTCGGACGCAGAAAAGCGAGATTGCCGGGTTCGCCAAAATGCATCTTGATCGCTGTGTATTTTTTTTCAAAATCCAGTTTTTCGATACCTGCCTTTTTGATGAGCCGGGCAAGCTTTTGCTGCAAATTTTCCCGCAAGGTCACATGCATGTCTGTAAAATAAACGTTTGATTTTCCCATATGTAATGCCTCCAGCACATAGAAGTTGGTTTGGTTTCTGCGACAGCATATTCAGCGTCGGTGCTGTGGCAGATCAATGGTCAGGAAATGCCTAGGTTGTCTATACAAACTCCATGATAACATAGTCGAAGCAAAAGTCAACCGATAGGGATGTGACAATGCGGAATTCCTGAATTGTTTTCTATTGTGGATTGGAGTATAATAACGATGCCCCAAAGGCGGGCCGGAATATTTGCCGGTCCCCTGTTTCTGTGGCAGATAAACAGAATCTACTCCATCCGTCGGCCGCATATGTTGTGCTGATGCGCATGGCGAAAGAGAGGTCAATATGTCGGAATGCAAAAGTTGCCCCTCAGCGGAACATTGTGGCAGCAAAGGACAGGAGAGCTGTCCGTATGAGGAACTGAATAAATTCAGCAATATCAAGCACGTGGTCGCTGTGATGAGCGGCAAGGGCGGTGTGGGCAAGTCCAGCGTGTCGGTATTGCTTGCGCGTGAGATGGCGCGCTTGGGCAAAAAAGTCGGGATATTGGATGCTGATATCACGGGGCCAAGTATTCCGCGGCTGGTGGGTATCCCTGCGGGTAGTCACTGCCAGCAGAACGGCATGGGTATTTTGCCTATCTTAAGCGCAGACGGCATTGCCGTTGTTTCCCTCAACTTCTTTATTGCGAATGAGGAAGATCCGGTTATTTGGCGAGGTCCCATGCTTTCCGGTGCAGTCAAGCAGTTCTGGACCGATGTGTATTGGGGGGAACTGGACTATCTGTTTATTGACATGCCGCCGGGTACGGGGGATGTCGTTTTGACAGTGATGCAGTCGCTGCCGCTTTCCGGCGCAGTGGTGGTTTCCACACCGCATGACGTTGCCTCTATGGTGGTCGCAAAATCTATTCACATGGCGCAGAAAATGGGCATCCATGTGGTTGGCGTGGTGGAGAATATGGCATATATTCGCTGTCCGGATTGCGGTAAGCAAATTCACCTGTTTGATGAAGCGCCTTTGCATGCGATGCTGGCCCAAACGCATCTGCCGCTATTGGGAAGCTTGCCCATGTTGCCTGAAGTTGCTGCGTTATCACATGGGGATGGGACACAATTGGACACAGATACGGCCCAGACCCTTGCAAACATCGGTGGAATGTTGGAAAAAGCACTGGATAAAAAGTGAGTCTGTGTGTTGACATAATGCAAAAAGAGTTTCCTGCCACATATGTGGCAGGAAACTCTTTTTGCGTAGATGCTTTATGAAAAAGGCGCGAATTCTCAAGCTTGCGTATCCAGTCTGCGGCTGTCTTGTGATTGGCTCTTGTCACTTTTTCGGCGGGAGGCTTGTGTTTCCTGTGCTTTACGGGCAGTAGCAGCTTGCTGTCTTTCCTTGTGTGCCGCCTCACGTAATTTGCTTTGGCGCTGTTGATCTGTAGCACGAATTTGATCCCTGATAGAGGCGGAGAGATTCTCCTTCTCTTGCTGCGGCAGGCCGCTTTGCTGCACAGTTTGTAATCGCTGATGAAGTTCCCCTTTGCGCTCTGACAGTACTTGCGCCTGCGATTTGTCAGAGGCGGGAGCCGGATAGTCGGAAATGGGCAATATTGCCATAAAAATCTCCCTTTTCGATTGAAAGCCTAATTTCAAAATAGGTGTTGTACTTACTATCGGCAGAAAAAGCGATTTCTAAAGTGATATGTGTATGTTGGTGAAAAAGGAGTGATTATTTTAAAAATGCTGTAGTGCAGGTGTGCGGTGGATAAAAAATTCCCGGCGATTAGCCGGGAAAAGATCAAGAAAGATAATTTATAGAAAAGAGGAGAAAGAATGATAAAGCATGTTTTTATCATACAGTATGCTTGTGAACAACATGTGAAGTGCTCATGAAGAATAAACAAAGAAAAAAATCCCGGTAAGGACCGGGATAAAATAATAAAAAATGAAAATATAAAGAGAAAAGGAAAATGAAAAACTATATATATCATATAATTTGGTTATGAA
>NZ_JBDNLG010000058.1:17355-18982 GCF_047718355.1 Ethanoligenens sp. | reverse complement strand
CGAAGAGTGCCTATCTATAATATCAAATGCTGCGCTTCATGTCAATCCTTTTTTGAAAGGTTTTTCGACAAAATTTATATAAATCAAATAACTGCCGTATTTGACCAAAAACCCCAACCTGAGAGGGATAATCCGACCAGCAGTGGAAAAAATGATAAGCGAGGGGGAAATTTATGAACAGCAAACAAAAGGCAATTCGTTTTTTTCAAATATGCATTCTCCTGATCTTGGGTATCCTGCTCATTAACTTTTCCAGGAATCGTCAGGAAGGGCAAGGCATTCAGACACTTTCGCAACTCGGCTCCACCGGTTCGGAGGTTCGGCAGATTCAAACACGGCTGAAAAGCTGGGGGTATTATACCGGTACGGTGGATGGTGTCTATGGCGCCGGCACGCGTAATGCTGTAACCGCCTTTCAGCGTAAAAACGGCTTGACAGCAGACGGCGTGGCAGGCACCGCCACCCTGAAGGCCATTGGCGTCAGCTCCGGCAACGGCAACGGATACGGACAATACAGCCAAAGTGACTACCAGTTGCTTGCACGTGTTATTTCCGCCGAAGCGCGGGGCGAGCCGTTCACCGGGCAAGTCGCAGTCGGCGCGGTCATCCTTAACCGAGTGGACAGTCCGCTTTTTCCAAACACCATTGCGGGGGTAATCTATCAGCCGGGCGCATTTACCTGCCTGACCGACGGACAATTCAATCAACCGGTCGCTGAATCTGCCTTTCGCGCTGCACAAAACGCCATTAACGGCTGGGACCCCAGCGGCGGCTCTCTCTATTATTACAACCCGGACACCGCCATCAGTCAATGGATCCGTCAGCGGCCCATTCTGTTGCGCATTGGCAAGCATGTTTTCTGCAAATAATAACCGCTCGCTACGAAAGGAACGATTTGATATGAAAAAACTGCTCTATATCTCCGCGAGTCCCAAACCGGAAACGGAATCGGTCAGCAAACAGGCGGCACGCACCTTTATCCAACGCTTAATGTCGCAGGTGACCAGCTACAAGCTGGACGAACTGGATCTGTATACCAGCGACATCCCGATGCCAAGCCACCAGCACTTTGACCGGCAAAGCCACTTGGTAACCGGCGGAATTTATGAAGCGCTCAGCGACGAAGACAAATCAGACGTAGACAAAATGAACACTCTATGCACCCAGTTTCAAGAAGCCGATACCTATGTAATTTCAGCGCCAATGTGGGGAATGAGCTTCCCCTCACGGTTGAAACAGTATCTGGACTGTATCATGCTGATTGACCATCTGTTCACCATTGACTCCACCGGATTTCACGGTCTGCTGGGCGATAAGGAACGACATATGGTGTATGTTCAATCCTCCGGCGGGGTCTATCCAAAAATCTTTTTCGGGCAGATGAACTACGCCGTCAAATACTGCCGCGACATCTTCAAGCATCTCGGGGTCTCTACTTTCGACCCCATTCTGGCACAAGGGACGGAAACACCGGGCGTAGGACGGTACAAAGCGCTTGAAGTCGCCGCGCAGGATATGGATGATGTATTAAATCGATTGTCCGGCCCACACCCCATGCCGATTGGGGCGTAACGGTAAACGCATCTTTGTAAAAAGCGGGGGGGGGGGGGGGGGGGGGGGGGGGGGG
>NZ_JBDNLG010000058.1:0-17345 GCF_047718355.1 Ethanoligenens sp. | reverse complement strand
CACCCACCCCCACCCACCCCCCCCCCCCCCCCCCCCCCGCTAACTGTTGCAATAAGGGAAACGAAGAGTTGTTTTATGCGTGTTTCGCACGACCAAGTACCTCAACGGCACCGAATGCGTCCAATGTCTCAAAATCCGGGAACAACAGAATATTAATATCCATTATATTTTCCTTGTTATTCATATCACAAATCCGCCGTTGGGGCTCAGTACCTGCCCGGTAATAAAATCCCCGCCTGGGCCCGCAAAAAAGAGAATGGAGCGTGCCACATCTTCCGGTGTGCCCATCCGCATAAGCGGCGTTTCCTCGCAAAGGGCGACACGGTCCGCAACGGAAAGTACGCGGTTCATATCGGTATCAATCACGCCCGGCGCGACACAGTTCACCTGAATATTAGATGGACCGACTTCCTTTGCCAGTGACCTCACCAGCCCAATCACGCCTGCCTTTGCAGCGGAATACGCCACCTCACAGGAGCCGCCGGTAATCCCCCAAATTGAGGACAAGGCAATGATTTTCCCCTTCTTGCGGTGGATCATTCCCGGCAAAACAGCCTGTGCGCAGTGGAACAATCCCGTCAGATTGACCGCGAGCATCCGTTGCCACTCGTCTTCGGTCACGTCGGTGAACAAACGCTGTCCGGCAATTCCCGCGTTGTTCACCAGCACATCCACTTCTCCCGCCTGTGCGACCATCTCCCGCACAGCGACGGCATCGGCCACATCCGCTTGCAAGACCTCAGCTGCCGCGCCATCCGCACGCAGATACGCGGCCAGCTCCTCCGCTTCCGCACGGTGCAAATGATAATTAATGCACACACGGTAGCCCGCGTGTGCAAAAGCGATTGCCGTCGCGCGGCCTATACCCCGCGAAGCACCGGTGATAAGGACATTCTTCACGCTTTGTTCCTCCTTCATTCCGGCCGCTCAATTTCTGTATAATCCATATAATAAGCGTCCGCCTGCACGATGATCTCCGCTTTTTCCGGTTCCGAGCAAGCATCGTAAATGCCCACGGCTTTCATGCCCCCTGCTTTTGCCCCGCGGATACCATCCAGAATATCCTCGAATACCACGCTGCTGGTCGGAGCAGCGCCCAGCCGCTCGCCCACACGTAAATAGATATCGGGGAATTTTTTACCGCGCAGGTTCGGTTCATCCAGTGTGGCGAACGCATCGAACAAATCATAAACACCGTTGGCTTTCAGACCAGCCTCATACAGCGCCTGTGAGGATGCCGTCGCCAACCCAATTTTCACTCCGGAGGCCTTCAGCCAATGAAGAAAATCTGCCGCACCCGGCTTCAGCGGCAAACCGCTCTCATAGGCCGTACGCACCCGTTCATCCCATTCTTGGATGATGGCTTCTTCGGATTCAGGCAGCTCGAACCGCTGTTTGGTATATGCAGCAGCCTGTGCATAATTGAGTGGCTTGAGCGCAGCGGCATAATCGGGCGGATATGGGATGCCGCGCCTTGCCAGAAACGCCGCGTCAACAGCGTGCCAGACTCCCATTGAATCAAGCAGCGTTCCGTCGAGATCGAAGATGGCGGCTGTGAACGCTTGAAAATCCATATAAACTCCCCTGTCAAAAGCCATGCATACATGCAAAGGCAGATTAATTGAAATACGGTGGGATACCTGTTACAATATTCCACAAGAGCGATGTGCCACTCATATCGCGTGTACGCACAGGCAGCCACGGAGGGATCAACATGCCAAAACTGAAAGCCGTCATCTTTGATCTGGACGATACCCTAATAGAGCGACGCGCTATGCTGGACGCTTTTTCCCACAAGTTTCTACACCATTGTTTTCCTGATGCCGACGGCGCGGAATATGCACACATCCGCGACACATTTATACAGGTAGATGACGGTGGTTATACCACTCGGCCCGAACTTTTCCACCAACTGTATACGGCGCTGGGGAAAACAGACATGCCCCCCGCCACAGAACTGCTCGACTACTGGAACGCGCATTTCGCCGACCACACCGTCCTTGTACCCGGGGTAAAAGACACTCTGTGCGCACTGCAAGCGCGCGGCTATCTGCTCGGCATGATCACCAATGGTAATCCGGTGCTGCAAAACCACAAGATTGACCACACCGGTTTTCGCAATTATTTTGATAACATCATCGTTTCAGGCACGTTTGGCTGCGACAAACCCGACCCCAGCATTTTCCGCGCCGCACTGGCAGCGCTCAGTGTGACCGCCAACGATGCTATATATATAGGAGACAATCCCGTCAATGACATTTATGGCGCCCACCGGGTGGGGATGAAAGCTGTTTGGGCCAATTATTTCGGACGAACCAACCGTACAGAGTATCGCCCCGATTATGAAATCCACGCCCTAACGGAACTCACCGCACTGGATTTCACCTGATTGGGGGAGGTCAGCTACATAGTAACACAGCATGCCGGTTCAATCAAGTAGACACAAAACAGAATGGGGGTTCCTCCCGTTTTTCACCATTCCCATAAAAATTTCATTTGATTCTTGCACGCTGGTACGTTTCCGTGTATAATCGCAGTAATTCCATTTTGTAACAGTGCCGCAGGCAGCGGTGCACATCAAATGCAACCATATGCAATGGCTGCGGAAAAGGACATCGTTTTGTTTGCGCAACTGAAAAGCCTGGGTCTATATGGCATGGATGCCTATGTGGTGGATGTGGAAGCGGATATCTCGCAGGGGCTGCCCGCGTTCGACATCGTCGGGCTGCCGGATGCCGCTGTGCGGGAAGCGCGGGAACGTGTGCGCTCTTCCATGAAAAACAGTGGATTTGCGTTTCCCGTCAGCCGCATCACAGTCAATCTCGCACCCGCCGACATTAAAAAAGAAGGTCCGCTCTACGACCTGCCGGTGCTGCTGGCCTTGCTCCGCGCTACCGGGCAGCTTGCCGGTGATTTTGCTGACTGCGCATTTGCGGGCGAGTTATCCCTTGGCGGCGCGGTCAAACCGGTCAATGGTATTCTCCCCATGGCTATCAAGGCAAAAGGGGCCGGGTTCAAGCGGTTTTTCGTACCGCAGGCCAACGCTGCCGAGGGCGCGGTCGTCTCGGGCATCGAAATCTGCCCGGTCGAGGATCTGCAAAGTCTAATGGCCTGCTTGACCGGCCGCGCGCCTATTGTGCCCGCAGTGCCATCGTCAGATGCAGCATTTGCGGGTCCGGTGCCCGATTTTGAGGATGTCTGCGGTCAGTTTGAAGCTAGACGTGCCTTGGAGATCGCCGCGGCAGGGGGGCACAACTTACTGCTCATGGGGCCGCCCGGCGCAGGCAAATCAATGCTGGCGCGCCGTCTGCCATCCATCCTGCCAGACATGACGTTTGCCGAATCCATTGAAACCACCAAAATCCATTCCATTGCGGGGGTGCTGCCAACAGACGCGCCGCTCGTCCGCACCCGCCCGTTCCGTGCACCGCACCACACCATTTCCGCAGCCGGTCTGGCGGGCGGAGGACGGATTCCCAAACCGGGCGAGCTTTCCCTTTCACATAACGGTGTCCTTTTTCTTGATGAGCTGCCGGAATTCTCCCGCGATGCGTTGGAGGTGCTGCGCCAGCCTCTAGAAGAAAACGCCGTCACCATCTCCCGTGTATCGGGGACGCTCACCTACCCTTGCTCTGTTATGCTGGTCTGTGCAATGAATCCCTGCCCCTGCGGCTATTTTGGACACCCCACCCGTCCATGCACCTGTTCCAGAGGCGCAGTGGCAAAATATCTTTCCCGCATTTCCGGCCCATTGCTCGACCGTCTGGACTTACATGTGGAAGTACCACCGGTTTCGTTTGAGAAACTCCACGGTGAAACTGGCGAACCTTCAGCAAACATCCGGCAGCGTGTCAATCAGGCACGGTCCATCCAGCAAAAACGATATGCGGGCAGCGGAGTTTCCTGCAACGCCCACCTGACGACCCCGATGGTGCGGGAGCACTGCGCGCTGGATGGGCAGTCCGCTTCACTATTGCGTGCCGCCTACGAAAACATGGGGCTATCGGCCCGCGCATACGACCGCATCCTGAAAGTGTCACGAACCATCGCCGATCTAGACGGCAGCGATACCATTGGTACCGCGCACATAGCGGAGGCTGTGCAATACCGCAGCCTTGACCGTAAATACTGGAACCGAGGCGCATAAACGGCGCGGCTTGCGCCGTCTCAAATAATTTAATTGATAGACGGAGGTATGGTTCTCATGGTCAAACATATTGTAATGTGGAAGTTAAAAGAGTTCGCCGCCGGAGCGGACAAAAAAACAAACGCCATTCAGATGAAGAAAAAGCTGGAGGCGCTGCAAGGCGTCGTGCCCGGCGCCTATAAGATGGAAGTAGGCATCAATTACAACCCCGGCGGCTACGATGTCGTTCTATATTCTGAATTCAACGACCATGACGCGCTGGAAGGCTATCAAGTCCATTCTGAACACATCCGCGTGCAGGATTTCATTCGGGAAGTCGTTCTAAACCGCGTCGTAGCGGACTATATGGTCTGATTTTGCAAAACGGAATACTTATTTTCATAAAAACCATCGTTTGATGGTTTTTCCATTATTTTGTCGAATTTTGGCTGTTTTTATGGTATACTACAAAAAGTGAATATGTGGAAAACAGTTTCCCATGCTATTAGACGGCATCCGTCACACTTTTCTCTTTGCACAACAGTAGTTTTGTCAGAATGATTTGTCCGGCGGAAATTTTTGCGGCATTGGCAAATTTCCATAGAAGCCGGGCATTCTTATTTTTTATTGGCTGTCGATTTATGGAAGTGCATCGTTTGATCCATCTGCCTCACCGTAAAAGCTATTGGTTGGAAAACCGGCCAGGCACAGACAAAGAAGGCATCCGACAGTTCCCCATAGAATAACCCTCTCTTCCAGAAGATGCAGGCATTTTGACGTTATAACACGCTTTTGTCGAAAGGAAATTCTCTCATGGAAAAAGGCATTGAACCACAGATTGAAAAAAAAAGCAGTCTATCACACAAAATCAATTTAGCAAGTAGTATTCCAGTAGTCCTGATATCCATCATCATGAGTATCGTCAGCATTATCATTTTTTTATTGAGCATGAGCAATTCCTCCGCTGTTTACAACAGCAATATCAAGGAATTAAATCTCTTGCAGCAATTCTCCGAAAACTATTTGCAGACGCGTGTAAACCTCCTACGGATGCAAACGCGTACAACGACAGCTGAAATCACCTCTGACCAGCAGCAGCTCAATAAATACCGGGCGGGGATGCAAAACAATCTTGTGCAATTGCAGAAACTGGCCTCTCATTCACCGGATGCCCAAAAAGATTATAAACAATTACAGAACGCAGTCAAGCAGTATGATACTGTCACCGACGCCCGTTTGCAGCTGGCGCTAAATAGAAACACAGATGCGTTAAACGCATCTACCCAAACTGCGTGGAATACTTACAATATCCTCGACAATGCCATCTCCTCACTGACGAGCAGCGCGAACCATGCCGCTCATATGCGCCTGACCGGCAACACGGTTTTAATGATCGTCGGCATCATTCTCATTGTTGCCTGCGTACTAAGCGGCATTTTGCTTTCCCGCCGGTTTTCCCGGAAGATATCTACTCTGCTCCACAATCAGCTGGGAAAAATAACCCATGCGGCACGGCAGCTTGCCGTGGGAAAACTGGAGATGGAGTTGGATACTGAAGACACCTCGGAACTCGGTGTACTGGCGCGGGCGTTTGAGGATGTACGGCAAACGTTGACCAATATGAAAGCTGATGTGGACACGCTGATTGATGGGTGTAATCGAGGCGACCTTTCTGTTCAGGTGGATACCTCCCGCCACGATGGCATCTACCGTGATATCACCGAAGGAATTCTGGATATTTTTACAATCGTGAACGTTTCCATTGAATCTGCGACCGACACCCTTTCCAGTCTTGCAAATGGAGAACACATTGATCCCATTCCGACCGATGACCCCGGCGTGTTTGGTGTTATGTCCAACAGCATGGAGACGATTCGACAGGTAATCACCTCACTGCACGCTGACGCCGTAGAGTTGGCAACAGCCGGTATGGAAGGCAATCTGTCCGCACGCGGGGATGCCTCCCGCTACCACGGCATTTATGCGGAAATTCTGGAAGGCATCAATTTGGCTTTCCAAAACATACAGGAACCAATGGATGTCGTGATTGAACGGCTCACCACGCTTGCCGCCGGCGGTCATATTTCCAGGGACAATCCCTACAAAGGATATCCCGCAAAGCTTATCAACAGCCTTAATCTGCTTGGCATGGCGCTGGAGACTCTGCAAAACGAGAGCAACAGGTTGGCGGAGGCTGGCGCCGTAGGCGATCTGGAAACCCGTGGGGACACCAGCCAGCTGCAAGGCCGCTTCGCGGATATTTTAACAGGCTTCAACAATACGCTGGACAACATTCTCACCCCGCTCCATGAGATACGCAGCGTGCTGTCTGGTATGCAAAAGCATGACTTTGCTGCCACTGTGGACGGAACATATCAAGGTGCCATGGCGGATCTGGCTTCCGATATCAATGCGGTACACAGTCATTTTCTCATGATTGAGACGATCTTTGTCAAGCTCTCGAAGGGCGACACCAGCTCGCTGGAAGCAGTCCGCCAGGTTGGCCGTTACTGTGAGGCGGACGAGCTCACGCCGGCAGTTGCAGAAGCTATACAAAGCATCCGCAACCTCATTACCGAAGCAACGGGATTGGCACAGGCCGCCAAAGACGGGGACTTGTCAAAGCGCGCGGATGATACCCAGTTCTTCGGCGGCTATAAAGAGATCATTCTCGGCATGAATAACACGATGGAGGCCTTTTCCACCCCCATTCATGAACTGATTGCAATTTTAGACCAGCTGTCGGCAGGCAATCTGAATCTACGCAGCACGCTGGTATGCACAGGCGCATACCAGCAAATGCAGGACGCCCTCAATCATTCAATCGACTCATTCAACGATCTGCTTCGCAATGTGCAAATCGCCGCTTCCGAGGTGTCAGCAGGCTCCCGCCAGGTTTCGGAAGCAAGCCAAACCCTTTCCCAGAGTTCCACTGAACAGGCGAGCGCCGTAGAGCAAGTCACCGCTTCGGTAGCGGAACTGTCAGCACAAACACGGGAGAATGCCGAAAAATCCTCAAAAGCGAACCTGCTGGCTACCGAAACCAGCCAGCACGCCGATGACGGCAACACCAGTATGCAGGAAATGCTGCAATCCATTGAAGACATCGGCACATCCGCAAAGAACATTTCCAAAATTATTAAAACCATTGATGATATTGCATTTCAGACCAATATCCTCGCATTGAATGCAGCGGTAGAGGCTGCAAGAGCAGGTCAATACGGCAAAGGATTTACGGTGGTGGCAGACGAGGTTCGCAATCTTGCCACTAAGAGCGCCAATGCCGCGCACGAAACGGCGGAGCTGATTGAAACCAGCATCCAGAAAGTGCAGGCCGGTACAGAGATTGCCGGACGCACCGCCGAAAAATTTTCAGTTATTACCACCAATACCGCACAAGTGGCCGAACTGCTGCATGTAATTGGGCAATCCAGCAACCAGCAAGCTGATGCCATCACGCAGGTAGATCTTTCCGTACAGCAGATTTCCATGGCCGTACAGAACAATTCCGCAACCTCAGAGGAAACCGCAGCTTCCAGTGAGGAATTATCGGGGCAGGCCCAAATGCTGCTCGATTCGGTCAGCAGCTTTCATCTGCGCCAATAATCCCTGCGTTTGAACCAGTTCCCCCCTCCCTATCCTTCTCACCAAAACTTCTTCATGATATCAAAAAGCGGCAGCCTCTAACGAGGCCGCCGCTTTATTGATATCTGGAACGGATGGTTTATCCCACTTCGTCGATGTTTGCGCCCGCGAACTGTGCATTATACAAGTCCGCGTAAAACCCGCCTTGTTTCAGCAGTTCCTCATGATTACCCTGCTCTATAACAGAGCCATGGTTCATCACCAGAATCGTTTTGGCATCGCGGATGGTAGAAAGACGGTGCGCAATAACAAAACTCGTGCGTCCTTTCATCAGCACACCCATCGCGTGCTGGATCAGCACCTCCGTGCGGGTATCAACCGAACTGGTCGCCTCATCAAGAATCAGCACAGCAGGATCCGCCAGAATCGCGCGCGCGATGGTGAGCAGCTGCTTCTGACCCTGCGAAATATTGGAAGCTTCCTCGTTCAACACAGTGTCATAGCCGTGCGGCAGCGAGCGAATGAAATGGTCAGCATGGGCGGCCTCCGCCGCACGCACCACGTCTTCGTGCGTTGCCCCCTCACGTCCATAAGCGATATTTTCCTCAATCGTACCGGTAAACAGCCAGGTATCCTGCAAGACCATCCCGAAAAGGGTGCGCAGGTCCCCGCGACGCAGTTCACGGGTATCGACCCCATCAAACGTGATTTTACCGCCTTTGATTTCATAGAACCGCATCAGCAGGTTGACCAGCGTGGTCTTACCCGCACCGGTCGGTCCAACGATAGCGATCGTGTCGCCTTTGCCGACTTTCAGATTCATATTTTCCATCAGCGGTTCTGTGTCTTTGTAGCTGAAACGGACATGGTCAAACGCCACGTTGCCTTGCGGATTCTCCAACACCGGCGGATGTTCGGGTTCGGAGCTTTCTTCTTCCTCGTCCAACACCTCGAATACGCGCTCGGCACAGGCGATGGTGGACTGGATGATGTTCATGATGTTTGCCGTCTGAATAATCGGCATCGTAAACTGGCGTGAATATTGGATAAATGCCACGATATCCCCGATATTCAGCCAGCTTTTTGTCACAAACAGGCCGCCGCACACAGCAATGAGCACATAGCCGATATTGCTGATAAAATTCATCATCGGGAACATGATGCCCGAAAGAAACTGTGCTTTCCATCCGGCAACATACAGTTTCTCATTCGACTTCTCAAAGGTCTGAATCGCTTCGTCTTCATGCCCGAACGCTTTGACAATTTTATGTCCGGTAAACATCTCTTCCGTATGCCCGCTCAGCTGTCCCAAATATTTTTGCTGTTTTGCAAAATGTTTCTGGGACTGCTTGGCGATCAGCGCGGTTGCCAGAATATACAGCGGCAATGTGGCCAGTGTGATGCCGGTAAGCGCGGGGCTGATCGTCAGCATCATGATAATGAAGCCCACCATCTGAAGCACCGATTGAATGAGCTGCGTCAGACTTTGCTGGAGGGTAGTGGAAATCGTGTCGATATCGTTGGTCACGCGGCTGAGGATTTCCCCGTTGCTGTGCGCATCAAAGTACTTCAGCGGCAGCCGGGCCAGTTTCAGGTCCACATCACGCCGCATATTGTAGACGGTCTTCTGTGCAACGGTAGACATCAGGAACTGCATCACAAAAGTAAACGACGCACTTAACGCATAGACGACCAGCATCAGCAACACGATGTGGAATATATCGCCAAACGGAACGGCTCCGCCGGTCTCGCGGATGTCGGCAACCGACGTTTTGACGTCGGACTCTTTGACGGTCACTTTGCGGCCGCTGGTCTGCGGCATTTGCTTGCTGAGGTTAAAAACCTTTTGCACCGTATCCGCTTTTTGATTGGCATCTTTGATGGTTTTGACATTCGGCAGGTCATAAAACGCCTGCATGGCTTGATATTGTGCTTCCGTCAAGTTTGCCTGCTTGAGCACGGCGGCCTGGGCGGCCTGCTCCGCTTGCTGCACTGCCTCGGTCTGAGTCTGGGCCATCTGCTGCTGCATCGCCGCGGGAAGCTGTTGGCCCGCAGGAAGACCCGCGGTAAACTTGGCTTCCACAGCCGCTTTAGTATGCTCCGCAGCCTGCGTCTTGGCCTGCTGCATCGCCGTGAGCAGCTTGCCGATCTGGTCGTGCGATTGGGTCTGGATCTTTGACACCTGATTCACAGCGGATTTGGCGATAAAGCCGTCGGTCAGTTTGTTGATAGCCTGACCGCTGATTTTTGGCGCAACAACCATGAACACTGTGCCGAGGATGGCAAAAAAGACAACGACTGTCAGCCGCACGCGCTGAGGACGCAGATAGCCCATCAGCCGTTTCAGCGTGCCGCCAAAATCTTTGGCTTTTTCGACTGGTTTGCCCAAGGAACCGCCCGGACCGCCGCTGCCCATCGGGCCGCTTGCTTTTTTCTGCTCACTCATGCAAGTTCCTCCTCTGAAAGCTGCGAAGAAACAATCTCACGGTAGACTTCGCAAGATTTCATCAGGTCATCGTGTTTGCCTATTCCGGCCACTTTTCCGTCATCCAAAACAATGATGCGGTCGGCGCCCATTACAGTACCCACGCGCTGGGCAACAATCAGTACGGTTGCCTTGGACGTCTCGCCCTTCAGCGCGGCACGCAATTTGGCGTCGGTCTTGAAATCCAATGCGGAAAAGCTGTCATCAAACACATAGATTTCTGGACATCGCACCAGAGCGCGCGCAATGGAAAGCCGCTGTTTCTGTCCACCGGACAAGTTCAGCCCGCCTTCCGAAAGCATTGTATCATAGCCCTCTTTCATCTCACCGATGAAACTGGATGCCTGGGCGATCTCTGCCGCATGCGCGATTTCATCATCGGCGGCGTCTGCTCGGCCATATTGCAGATTTTCGGTGATCGTACCGGTAAACAGAACCGCTTTTTGCGGTACAAAACCGATTTTTGCGCGCAGCTCCGCTTGAGGCATTTCACGTACATCCACGCCGTCCACCAGCACCTGCCCGCCATCCACGTCATAAAAACGTGGGATGAGGTTGACCAGCGTAGACTTGCCGCTGCCGGTACCGCCGATGATTGCCGTGGTTTCCCCCGGTTTTGCAGAGAAACTGACATTGGAAAGTGCCGGACGTTCCGCACCCTGATAGCTAAAGCTGACATCCTTGAATTCCACATACCCCGCTTCGGCATCCGCACGTGTGGGATGTTTGGGGTCGACAATCTCCGGTTCAGTTTCCAGCACCTCGCTGATGCGCTCGGCCGCAGCCTGCGCACGCGGGATAAAGATAAACATCATGGACAGCATGACAAAGTTAATCAAAATCAAAGCGGCATATTGGATAAAGGCCGCCAAAGCGCCGATATTCATATCACCGGCATCGACACGGACACTGCCAAACCAGATAATGGAGAGCTGCATAGCGTTCATGGCAAGCATCAGCACCGGCATCAAAAACGCCATGATTTTGTTGACTGTGATATAGGTGCGCGTCAGATCCTCGTTCGCTTGGTCAAAACGGTTGTTTTCATGGCCGATCCGATTAAACGCACGAATAACGCGAATGCCGGTCAAGTTTTCACGCAGTACCAGATTGATCTTATCCAGTTTTTTCTGTACCTGCTTAAACAACGGCATTGCCCTGCTCATAATGATAGCAATGACCACGATCAGCACAGGCAATGCAATGGCAAAGATGACCGTCAAGCCTTTATCCTGATGATAGGCAAGGATGATACCGCCAATAGCAGTAAGCGGCGCACGCAGCATCATGTTGATGATGAGAATGGTCACTGTCTGAATCTGCACGATGTCGTTGGTTGTACGCGTGATGAGAGTGGATGAGCCGAACTTATCAAACTCGTGCAGCGAAAATTTCTCTACATGTTTAAAGATTTTGCTGCGAAGGATGCTGCCCAGCCCAATGGACACACGCGAGCCGACCAAACTGGCTACGATGGCGCAGACGATCCCAATCCCGGCCACACCAATCATCAGCCCGCCTGCCCGGAGGATATAACCGACATCATTTGTCATGATACCGGAATTGACGATATCGGACATCAGTGTCGGCAGGTATAGGTCGGACAGTACTTGCGCGAAAATTAGGACGACAATCACACAGATGTGTGGAATGTACCCTTTCAGGTTTTTGTAGATTTTTAACATAGGCACCTCCGTTATGGGTGTTCGTGTGGATGTTCTTGCATTTCCTTTTCAAAATACGCAAAGATATCTTCCATGATGGTTACCATTTGCTCCGCCTTTTGAGTACCAAGGGATTCCATCAACCCGCGCGTACGGTCATACAGCATTTTTTTGCGGTTCGTTAAAAGAATTTTCCCTTTTTCTGTGACATGGACACGTACCATTCGGCGGTCATTGTTATCCTGTTCACGGCTTACCAGTCCAAACGCCACCAAGCTGTTCAAAGGAGCCGTGATAGACGGCGGTTTGACACACATTATGCGGCTCAATTCGCTGACACTCACACCTTGTGGAAATTGCTTTTCCGTTTCCTTAATGATGAACATCAGTTCACGTTCGCTATGCCTAATGTCTATTTGAGGGCCATCCCCTTGTTTATGCCAAGAGCATGGTGCCTCCCGTTTGTTTGCATCCATAAAAACACGGTGGAAGCGGGTAAATGTGCGTAAAAACCGAGATACCACTTCATCGGATACATTTTCCTCTGCCATACTGTCACCTCCAATCGTTAGGGTTCCAAATATTTAGAAAACCTTTTATTTAGTATGCCTAATTATAATTCCTGCACCGCAAAGATACAAGTAGGCAAAACAACAGTTTTTTCATTAGGTTACCTAATGAATTTGCACATTTCTACAAACAGGCGCTCTGTAGGGTCGTGGATACGTTACCGGTGACCAACTGACTGCCCGGCCGGACGTAAAATCCATCTATGGCAAGCGGCCTTATGGGAATTTGGATGCAAGCGGCTTTAACTTCCAAGTTGATGTCAGTACTTTGCCCGCAGGTAACTACCCCATTGCCTTCGCAAGTATTGGTAATGACGGAGACATTCAAATTCTATATGGATCAATCAACGTGCAATAAGCGCACAATTCCCGTCTCAGCCCCAGATAGCAAACAGCTCTGTGACAATCTGCGTCACAGAGCTGTTTTTCGCAAAAATAGCATCTATCAAAATGACAGTTTTTTCTCAACGATCTCTTTTTTATTTTATTTATTATGATCCATCCGTTTCATTTCTTCCTGTAATCAACGCGTTCTGCCCGCCAAACCTGCTTGCACCTGCCTCCGCAGGCGCTGTCTGCACACCGACGATATTTGACAATACCCCTCGCAAAGGGTAAAATGAGAGAGTTGACGGTATGACAATCTGCGCATTATGCGCTTTACCGGAATATATGGAAGAAAAACGCTACGGCTTTTTTTGAGAGGAGCAGATTCTATTGGTACGCAGTGACCTAAGAAACATCGCAATCATCGCACACGTTGACCACGGTAAAACAACGCTCGTGGACGAAATGCTCAAACAGGGCGGCGTGTTCCGTGAAAATCAAACCGTCCAGGATCGTATCATGGACTCCAATGACTTGGAACGTGAACGCGGTATCACCATCTTGGCAAAAAACACGTCCGCCAATTACAAGGGCATCAAAATCAACATCGTGGACACCCCGGGCCATGCCGATTTCGGCGGCGAGGTCGAACGTATTCTGAAGATGGTCAACGGCGTACTGCTGCTGGTGGATGCCGCTGAAGGCCCTATGCCACAGACGCGTTTTGTGCTGCAAAAGGCGCTGAACCTCGGCCATAAGGTCATCGTGGTGGTCAATAAGATTGACAAACCGGACGCCCGCATTCCCGAAGTTGAAGACGAAGTGCTGGAACTGTTCATGGATCTGAATGCCAATGACGAGCAGCTGGAAAGTCCGTTTGTTTACTGTTCCGGCCGGCAGGGCACTTCCAGTCTTGACCGGGATAAACCCGGTACTGACTTGATCCCGCTGTTTGACAAAATCGTGGACTACATGCCCGCGCCGGAAGGCGATGAGAATGGCCCGTTGCAGTTGCTGGTCTCCTCCATCGACTACAACGAATATGTCGGAAGAATTGCCATCGGACGTATCGAACGCGGCACACTCAAACAAGGCCAAGATGTTGTTGTTTCGCATTTTCATGGCGATCATGAACCCTATCGCGGGAAGATCACCAACATTTATCAGTTTGAGGGCCTGAAGCGCGCACCGGTAGAAGAAGCCAAAGTCGGTGACCTCGTCACGTTCTCCGGGATTGAAAACGCGTTCATCGGCGATACAATCTGTGCAGCGGACGCTGTAGAACCGCTGCCGTTTATCAAGATTTCCGACCCGACCATTGAAATGACATTCGCGGTCAACGACAGCCCGTTCGCCGGCAAAGAAGGCAAATTCGTCACTTCCCGCCAACTGCGCGCCCGACTGATGAAAGAACTGTTGAAAGACGTTTCTTTGCATGTGACCGAAAGCGAAAACGCCGACTCGTTCAAAGTGGCAGGCCGCGGTGAGATGCATCTTTCCATCCTCATTGAGACCATGCGCCGCGAGGGCTATGAGTTTCAGGTGAGCACGCCGCATGTGTTGTTCAAAGAAGAAGACGGCAAAAAGCTAGAGCCGATCGAAGAACTGATCATTGACGTACCTGAATCCGCGCTTGGTTCCGTCATGGAAAAAATGGGCGTGCGCAAAGGTGAACTGCAACACATGGAGCCGATGGGCAACCGTATGCGCGTGGAATTTTTGATTCCTTCGCGCGGTCTGTTCGGCTATCGCAGTGAATTTCTCACCGACACCAAGGGCGAAGGAATCCTCAACTCGGTGTTCAATGGCTATGAACCGTATAAGGGTGAAATCCCGGGTCGTAATTACGGTTCTCTCGTTGCATTCGAAAATGGCGATTCCATCACCTACGGACTGTACAACGCGCAGGAACGCGGCACATTGTTCATTGGGCCCGCCGTTCCGGTCTATGCGGGTATGGTGGTAGGATATTCTCCCAAGAGCGAAGATCTTGTGGTAAATGTATGCAAACGGAAACATGTTTCCAATATGCGTTCCTCCGGCAGCGACGAGACCCTGCGTCTGGTACCGCCGCACACCATGAGCTTGGAAGAATCGCTCGAATTCCTTGCACCGGATGAACTTCTTGAGGTCACTCCGAAAAACATTCGTATCCGCAAAGCGATCCTGGATCACAGCCAACGGATGCGCTCCGGCAATAAAAAATCTTCTTAACCGACCGCTGTTTTCATACGCCCGCCCAATCGTTACGAATGATTGGGCGGGCGTATTTTTATTTCTATATGCTTTAATATGGGTAAATAGCTATCAAGATGCCCAGTTGTTTCTACTTTGTAATCGTTTCAACAAACTTCACAAAATGTCCTTGCTTTGTGAAGTTAGATTTATCATATTTTTTCAAGCTACTTTGCCCAATCTCGTTGACATCCATTGTAACAGGTATTACAATAGGTGTGCAGCTAAATGTAGCGGCTGTTACATCGTGCCATAAGTTGGCACTTTGACTTGAAGGGGACGAAAAGCCGTGAATGACCTTGAGTGATGCAGGTGGTACTGCGGATTGGGCTGCATTGGTATATAAACTGCCGTCGCATCCATCAAAATACCGCGTATATGTCTGGCGCAAATTAAAGCAGGCCGGCGCCATATGTTATCAGCAGGGCATGGCGGTTCTGCCCATGAACATGTGGAACAATACCTATCTTGAAAGTCTGCGGGGAGAAATTCGGTTGTTCGGCGGCGAGGCTACAGTGCTTCGTGTCAATTTCACCGACAAGCAGGATGAAGAAAAACTGGTCGAACATTTCAATGACAATGTCCGTTCCGTCTGTCAGGAAATCTCGTGCAGCCTGCGTGACTTTTTGACTGAAGTGGAACAGTCGTCACAAATGGGGTATTTGAAAAAACGTCAGGACATCGGTTTCTTCGAGCGTGCGCGCAATCATTACGAGGCGTTTAAGCGGCACGGCTTTTTTCAAGCGCCTCTCGACCAAAGTCTCGGGAATGCGGTAGAAAGTTTACTGTTCAAGATCGAAAACCATATTCGCGGTTATCATTTCGTAAAATGACCGATATGGTTTTGGGAACAAGAAGCAACAGGTAATGGGGGAGTTCAGCTATGGATATTAAGAAACAAGCCATGTCATTATTGGTAAGCGAAGCAGTCAAGTATCTGGAACATGAGCCGGATAAGCATTTTGATCGCCTGATTGGCATCGCCAAGGTGCTCGTCAAAGGCCGCGATTCATTCTACCAAAACATCATCAAGCAATTTGATGACATGTGGCATGATGAAACCAGCCCCTGGCGCGAATACCTCATCAACTACCTGACGAAACTCAATCCAAATCAACGCAAGAAATTTGCCACAAATTTCTTGGTCAATGCCAGCATTATCGGTTTCACCGAACAGCAGAAGCTCTCTAAAAAAATGGATTGCAATGTGCCGTGGACCATCTTGATGGACCCCACCAGCGCCTGCAATTTAAAATGCACGGGCTGCTGGGCGGCGGAATATGGCAAGCAGAACAACCTGACTTTTGAAGAATTGGACAACGTCATTGAGCAGGGCAAGGCACTTAACGTCTATTTCTACGTCTTCTCCGGCGGCGAGCCGCTGGTGCGCAAAAAGGATATCATCCGCCTGTGCGAAAAACATGGTGATTGCTTCTTCGCCGCATTCACCAACGGCACATTGATCGACGATGAGTTTGCCAGTGACATGGAGCGTGTCGGCAACTTCGTGCCCATCATCAGCATTGAGGGATTCGAAGACGCGACTGATATGCGCCGCGGCAAAGGTGTCTATCAGAGCGTAATCCGCGCCATGGACATCCTCCACGCCCGTAATCTGGCATTTGGCATGTCCTGCTGCTACCACAGCAAAAACACTGACTTTGTCAGCAGTGACGAATTCGTTGATTTCATGATCAGCAAGGGCGTTTTGTTTGGCTGGTATTTCACCTATATGCCTGTTGGTGCCGGCGCACACAAAGAATTGCTTGCCTCTCCGGAGCAGCGCGCGCATATGTACAAACGCGTGAACGAGATCCGCGCCACCAAACCGATTTTTGTGCTGGATTTCTGGAACGACGGCGCCTATGTGGATGGCTGCATCGCTGCAGGCCGCAGATACTTCCACATCAATTCCGCCGGAGACGCGGAGCCTTGCGCGTTCATCCACTACTCCAACTACAATATCCGTGACAAATCTGTTCTCGAAATTTTGAAATCCCCACTGTTCATGGCGTACCACAAAGGTCAGCCGTTTAACAAAAACATGCTGCGCCCGTGCCCGCTTCTGGACAATCCGGAGGCACTGGCCAGCATGGTGAAAGCGACCGGCGCACATTCTACCGAGGCTCTCAGTCCGGAAAATGTGGATGTGTTGACTTCCAAAACACAGGAACAATCGAAATTGTGGGCTGAGACAGCCGATGAGCTGTGGAAGGTAGACCCCAAAAACAAAGAAAATGTGCGTGATCGCGTAAACGCGTAAACAGCACTTTTATCCATACACGCCCCTACAAGGGCTGTGGGCGAAGCCTGGGTAAATGTCTTCGCCCCCAGCCCGTTATTTGTGATGAAAA
>NZ_JBDNLG010000057.1:8029-18998 GCF_047718355.1 Ethanoligenens sp. | reverse complement strand
ATTTTATAGAATAGGGGAACAATTATCAACACCCTGCTGTTTTTTCCTTTTTCACATGTTTTTACATCTTTTTAGTTGAAAAAAACATGCTGTTGGGCTATAATTGCCTTTGAGTGCTATTGTTATTTTTGTATGGATGAATATTTATAGAGGTGAAACGATCATGAGAAAAACCAAAATTGTTTGTACGCTTGGTCCCGCCACAGAAACCGAAGAAATGCTCAAAAAGCTCATGCTCGCCGGCATGAACGTTGCGCGTTTCAACTTCTCCCACCAGACACATGAACAGCATAAACAACGCTTGGATTTCGTTCGCGGCATCCAAAAAGAAGTTGGCATACCCCTTACGTACCTGCTGGACACCAAGGGTCCTGAACTCCGCCTGGGCTTGTATAAAGACAACAAAAAAGTCTCTTTGAAGACCGGACAGGATTACACACTGACCACCCGCGATATCCTGGGTGACGAAAACGAAGTCTCCATTTCGTTCAAAGGCCTGCCCGGCGACGTAAAACCCGGCAACCACATCCTCATCGCCGACGGCTTGATCGAATTGGAAGTCAAAAGCACCACCGACACCGACATCTTCTGCCGCGTCAACAACGCCGGCACACTGTCCAACAACAAAAATGTGAACGTTCCCGATGCTCATGTGTCCCTGCCGTTCATCAGTGAGAAAGACCGCTCCGACTTGATTTTCGGCGTTGAAAACGGTTTTGATGCAGTTGCAGCATCATTTACACGCTCAGCGGAAGATGTGTTGGAGATGCGCGCCATTCTCGACAGCCACGGCGGCACCAATGTCAAGATTATCCCGAAGATTGAGAATATCGACGGTGTAAACAATATCGAAGAGATCCTGAAAGTCGCCGACGGCGTTATGGTCGCACGCGGCGACATGGGTGTGAACATCCCAATAGAAGAGATTCCGCGCATTCAGAAGATGATCATCAAAAAAGCCAACGCATTGGGCAAAATCACCATCACCGCCACCCAGATGCTCGATTCCATGATCCAGAACCCGCGTCCGACGCGTGCGGAAGCAACCGACGTAGCCAACGCCATTTATGATGGAACCGGCGCGACCATGCTCTCCGGCGAAACTGCCGCAGGTGCTTATCCCATCGAAGCCGTGACCACCATGGGTCGTATTGCGGAACGTACCGAAGAAGATATCGACTACAAAGCACAGTTCGGAGAACGCGCGCTGGAATCCAACAGTGATGTGACCAATGCTGTTGCTCACGCGGCCGTTGGCACTGCACACGACACCAACGCCAAAGCCATTCTGACAGTCACCCATTCCGGTTACACCGCCCGTTTCATTTCCAAGTTTCGTCCATGCTGCCCCATCATTGGCTGCACCCCGAACGAACAGACCTACCGTCAACTGAACCTCTCCTGGGGCGTGATACCGGTATTGACCTCCAACGCCAGCGGGGCCGACGATATGATTGAAACCGCCGTGCAGAGTGCCGTCAATGCAGGCTTAATCCAAAAGGGCGATCTGGTCGTCATCACCGGCGGCATCCCGTTGGGTATCCCAGGCACCACCAACTTCATCAAAGTGCATGTTGTAGGCAGCAGCACCTCGTTCAGCAAGTAAAAAACATAGGATATCCGTCTTACCCATTTTTTGAGTTAGATTCTGCCGAAAATCATGAATGGGTTTTCGGCAGAATCTATATATATCAGCTGGTTTTCACCTGACAAATACGATCTTGTCATTGTTTAAGATTGTGAGGGCAAAGGCAGATGTCAAACATTTCAAAAGGTTTTTATCACCTTGCCGCGCGGATACGCGGTTTTGTCGTACGTAAAAAAGTATTGGTTTCTGTGGTATCCGCTGCCGTTGCTTTGGGATGTGCAGGCTGCATTCTGTATGTACAGACCAGTCATACAGTACCAGCGGCTGCCAAACCGGCCACCTCCCAATCATCCATATCCGCTATGTCGGCCCCGTCCGCACCGCTGCCATCCAAAAAGGCGGACATTTTATCCGCACAGCAAAAAAACTCTGATGTCATCGGATGGTTGACAGTGCCCGGCACGGATTTGGATATGCCGATCGTGCATACTGCCGACAACAGCTACTATCTCACCCACAATCTTGAAAAGCAGACCTATAAAAAGGGCCAGCCATTTCTGGATTATCGCAACGACCCAGAAAACCTCGGACATAATTCCATTATCTACGGTCACAACATGGGGGATGGCCAGCTATTCGGAGAACTCAAGCAATTCAAAGACCTCAATTTTCTCAACCAGCATCCGGTGTTGTATTTTGGAACAGCCGATACAGACCGGTATTGGAAGATTTTTGCCGTTTATACCACCGATGTCAACTTCTACTACATCAACACAGATTTCCCCACCGACAACGATTTTTCCAATCTGGTTGATCGGATGCGGGCACAGTCCCTGTTCAATACCAATGTGGATGTGGCACCTACTGACAAGATTTTAACACTGTCCACCTGCACCTACGAATTCACTGACGCACGTTTCGTTATCGAGGCAAGACTGGTGCGCCCCGGCGAAAGCTACGATGTAGCTCCAGCTGTGGATAATCCGGCCCCTGCGTCTCCTCACCACAAAACGTCCTAATCATCTATCTAAAAAAGGGGGTTCATAACCGGCGATGCCGGTTATGAACCCCCTTTTTTTGTCAAGCGTACTTTTTTCAGTCGTGCGTGCTGTTTTCCTCCTGCCCGCATGTGGCAGTCGGTGTGGGGCTTTGGGCAACAGAGGGTTTTTGCCTATCCGTTGGCAGCAACAATTTACCCGCAATTGCTGATACGATCGGCACAGTTAAGATAACCGCCAGACTGCCGCAAACCGCCTCAAGAATATCCACAGCGATTCCGCTGGAATTGAACAACTGATTGAACTGCACTTGATAGGAATACATCAAGATAAAAGACGCGACCGATGCGCCGATAAATGCAAGGATTAATGTGTTGGCCATGGTACCCATCATGTCCCGTCCCACGTTCATGCCCGCATAGAACAATTCTTTAAAGTCTGCATCCGGTTTATGTCCAAGCACCTCGTTGACGGATGTCGCCACCGAAATAGCAATATCCATCACGGCACCCAAAGACGCAATAATGATCCCCGCATACAGCAGATCCCCCACCTGCAAACGGCTTTGCCCTGCAATATTCAGCAATGCGTCCGTGTCGGAGGATGTGTAGCCCGAGATACCCATGATATTGCTGAAAATCAGAAGAATGAGGATAGAAATCACCACACCTGCCACGGTGCCAAGCACAGCGCTCAGGCTTTTCCTGCTCAAGCCACCCACCAAAAACAAAGTGACACAGGAAGTAACTGCGACCAAAACAAGAGTGGCCGCAAACGTGGGGACGCCGCGCAGCAGCAGCGGCACAAAAACAAACAGCATTGTCGTCAGCGTGAAGAAAATCCCCAGCAGAGAACGGAAGCCGCGCCAGCCACCCACAAAGCAAAGCGCCGCGACAAACAGCCCGATTAGCACCAGCAATGGGATAAACCGGTTTGGCGCATACATATAGACATTGATGACCGATTTGTCACTGGTGGATGTGTTGATCGATACCAGAATGCTTTGCCCTTTATGCACAACGATATTGGTGTCATAATTGAGTGCATTGTTTACCTGAAATGTGTGCCCTTTGTACTGTCCGCTGTTCACAAGCACGGTAATCAACTGGCGGCCGGTATATAGTCCTGGAAATGTTGTTTGGGAGATGGACTGCTGGTCAACAGACTGCACGGTCGCATTCTCAAAATAGACTTGGCCGCCCGCGCCGGACCCATACGGATTATAGGTCGCTGTATGCTGACTGAAAAGCACCGCAAAAACGATATAAATTGCCAAGATTGCAACTGGTATGACAATTTTTCCACTGATTTTGACCCACTTGGGCATCCCTGACTTTATTTGCATGTTCTTCTCCTGTGCATGGGTGATATTCCCACTGGTTTTGACATCTTATTTGGAACGACAGACAGCCCCGCTCAAAAAGCGGGACTGCCTGCGTTTGCAAACCATTGCAAAATCCGTTCACTTTTCTGAACCTTAACGGAAACGCTTAGACCTTTTTCTTGCGGAGTACAACAAAGCTGGCTCCACCAAGCAAAGCCGCGATTGCCGCAAAACCGATAACGTTTGCCACCGTGTTGTCCTGCGCGACAGCACCGGTGTGCGGGTTGCTCACAGAGGAAGTGGATGTCGTGGAAGCGGTCCCGGTCGAAGATGTACCGGTGGCAGCGGAGTTTGAGGAAGTGCTGCCAGTCGATGAGCTGCTGCTGGAACTGCTGTTGTTGGCAGAAGTCTTGCTGATGGTGTATGTATCAATCAGTTTCTGATTTGCCATCGTATAATCCGTGGTGGAATATGTGCTGATAGTAAATGCGTCATTGGTGAACTTCACATCGGAATAGGTCGGCAGATAGCCCTGCCAGCCCACAACACTGAAGGTATGGTCAGCCGGTGTGTTGAGCGTGGCAGTGGTTCCATTATTGTAGTTATAATATTTGCTGCCGCTGCCGGAGTCCAGCGTAAAGTAGACTGTGCCCTTCGGGTTGGTCACGCTGCTGGGATAGGCCTTGGTCGCATAGGTCGCATTTGTGTTGGTGGTAGCGGGGATGGTTGAACCGGTGTTGGCTGACAGCGCAACCACGGCGCCGGTATTCGGGTCCACGGTGTTTCCGCCAATCATCTGCGCGGTACGTGTATAATAGTGGTCATGGCCCTGCAACACCACGTCGATGCCGTATTTATCCATCATGGCTGGCCAGGTGTTGCGGATGGTAACGACCGGGTCGTCGGTCGAGTTATTGGTATTGTGGTTGGCTTCGCTGTAAGCAGACTGATGCCAAACCGCAACTTTCCATTTTACATTTGGGTTTGCTCGTAAGGCACTTGAGATAAACTGGTCGTGATCAGCAGTACCGTAATTGTTAGCATTCAGTACAACAAACAGAACCGGGCCGGAAGTAAACCAATAATCGCCATCATTGCCGTACTGCGTGGCGCCCAAGCTGCTCTTGTTCGGCTGATTATAGTGATAGCCGTAGTATTCACCCATTTGATGGTCATGGTTGCCTTCAAATGCCGCAAGCTGATAGCTTTGCACTACACTGCTTTTGTTCGGGCTAAAGAAGTAGTTGTACTGGTTCCATTGGCCGTCATTCAGATTGCCGTTGCTATCTTTGTTTTTCGGGTTAATCAGATAGCTGTAATCGTTGACCTGATCGCCCATTGAGAACAAAAAGTTCAAGCCTTTGATCTGACTGACCAGACCCATCATGTTGCCCCAGCCGGTTTCATCATCTGCGACATTCGTGTGTCCACCCGTCTGGGCAGATTTGGCAGTACCGGAACCGTTGTCAAACGCACCAATCTGCGGATCGCCGAAAGCTGCAAAATGGACGCTGTCGGTCGAGCCGGTCGTGATAGTGTAGACATTGCTCCAGTTCGTGCCGTCGCTCACTTGATATGCATATTTGGTACCAGGCTGCAAACCGGTGACGGTTGCACTGTTGGCATATTCGCCTGTTTTGACACCGGCCGGGGTTTTGCCGTTGGTTTTGCCATCACCCTGTCCGTCATTTGCCCCATCGACGCCCGGCAGCGCGGCGCTGCTTAAGCTGATCTGCTCGGTAGCAACCACGGCGCTCTGGTTAGCGCCCTGCGCAGTGGCGCTGGAGGGCAGCGAACCGTCACTGTTCAAAGTGGATGCAAGTGCATAACGGACTTGTGTGGCGGCTTTGCTCTGGGTGAACCAGTTGAAATTCATTTTGGTCACATCGGAACCGACACCCGCATTGATATTATACGGTCCAGACATAGCCGGGAGAGTGAAATCGGCGATCGCTGAAGTGTCCGCATGAGCCACGAGTAACGAACCCGTTCCCACCGTTACTGTTGCAGCAAGCAGAACCGACAAGGCGATTTTGCCTGCTTTGCGATTTTTTATCATTCTTTTTCCTCCTGCAATGTTTACTTCTACACACTTTTTCAGTCCATCAACAAGTATACACGCCGCATGTATAGTCCATGGATGAACATTGTAAGATTTGTGTAATATTTATGTAAATCACAGCAGACGAGTCCATGGTTTCTAAAACCAAAAAGCGAATCTTCATCTTATTTTACAGTCAGCTTTAAATTGGCATACCTATAGCGATGCGCCATATGGTACGGCAATTGAACTATAAATTATACATTTATAGTAATAACGTCCGGCAAAATAAAACAACCTATTTCTCGATTTTTACGACGTCAATGGAAAGTTTACGCATCGGATTGCGCCCCACATGCGACAATTCATCTTATAAATAAATGTTTCCAAACCGTCGGAGCAGTTGCTGTGAATACGCCTCCCGTGCCGCTTTGTCCAATGGTTTCTCAGGATTCTGTTCCTGCCGGGCTTTGAACAATTCTTGCAACCGTATAGCTGGTGGCTTGCAAATAAAAGGTGCTAAATAAAAAGTCCCCTTGAGCGATAAAGCTCAAAGGGACTTTTGACACGCAAAACTGAATGCCGTAATCACAGCGCACAGCTTTTCTTGCTGCCGCAAATGATTTCAATGGTACCTTGCAGATTATTCCACCGTAACCGATTTTGCAAGATTGCGGGGTTTATCGACATCGCAGCCACGCTGCACTGCAATATAATACGCCAGCAGCTGCAACGGGATAACCGTCAGAACCGGCATAAAAATATCAGCTGTTCCCGGAATATACAATACGGAATCAACGGTTTTTTCGATGGCACGGTTGCCCTCTTTTGCCAGTCCCAAAACTTTTGCGCCGCGTGTTGTGACTTCCCTGACATTGCTGATCATTTTGTCATACAAGTCACTCTGCGTAGCCAACGCAATCACGACAGTGTCCTTTTCAATGAGCGCGATGGTACCGTGTTTTAATTCACCGCCCGCATACGCCTCGGCGTGCAGGTAGGAAATCTCTTTGACTTTCAGCGCGCCCTCCATCGCAACCGCATAATCGATTCCTCTGCCAAGGAAAAACATGCTTTGCTGGCTATACGTATTCCCCGCAAATTTCTGTAGCATTTCCTTGTTTTGCAGAACTTTTTCCGCTTTTTCCGGCAGCGAGAGAAGCTCTGTCTTGAGCGATTCAATTTCTTCAGGTGCCATCGTGTGTTTTTCCTGCGCCAAGTACAGCGCCAGAATATACATCAAAACCAATTGCGTAGTGTACGCCTTGGTGGATGCAACAGCGATTTCAGGACCCGCCCAAGTGTAGAGAACATCATCGGCTTCCCTCGCAATGGAGCTGCCTACCACATTGGTGACAGCCAGCACCCGCACGCCTTTGCTTTTAGCTTCCCGCAGGGCTGCAAGGGTGTCCGCCGTTTCACCCGACTGGCTCAGCACCACCAGCAAGGTTTTGCTGTTGAGAATGGGGTTGCGGTAACGGAATTCCGAGGCAATATCGACCTCCACCGGAATCCTTGCCAACTTTTCAATCGCATATTTTCCGATTACACCCGCGTGATAAGCAGTCCCGCAAGCGACCAAATAAATCTTTTGGATGTTTTGCAGCTGCTCGGTCGGGATGGTGACAGAATCCAGCTGGATGGGTTTCTGATGCATCACTCTGGAATTCAGCGTGTCCCGGATGGCTTTTGGCTGTTCATGGATCTCTTTGAGCATGAAGTGTTCATAGCCGCCCTTCTCTGCCGCGTCGGCATTCCAAGTGACGTGTTGAATCGGTTTTTCGAGCTTTTCCCCTTCCAGAGAATACACGGCGGCGCCTGTTTTGGTGAGAACCACAATTTCCTTATCTTCGAGATACAGGATATCGCGTGTATGGTTCAAGATAGCCGGCACGTCCGAAGCGATAAAATATTCGCCTTTGCCGATGCCTACCACCAGAGGACTGTCTTTTCGTACCGCGATGATTTTATCCGGTTCGTCGGTGCACATAACCCCCAGTGCGTAACTGCCTTCAATCACAGAAATTGCTTTTGTAACAGCCTCCAGCAAATTACCGTGGTAGTAATAATCAATTAGGTTAGGAACCACTTCCGTATCCGTATCAGAATAAAACGAATATCCCTTGGAACCCAGCCACTCTTTCAAATGCAGATAATTTTCAATAATGCCGTTATGCACCACACTTATCGTGCCTGCCTGATTGGTGTGCGGGTGGCAATTCTTTTCAGAGGGTTCCCCGTGCGTGGCCCATCTGGTGTGCCCGATGCCAATGCTTCCGGTCAAAGACTCCGTGCCAAGTTTGTCTTGCAATGCCTTTAGCCGGCCCTTGCTTTTCACCAGATGCATTTCTCCCTGCGGGTTCATCACAGCGATACCGGCGGAATCATACCCCCGGTATTCCAGCTTTTGCAGACCGCCGAGCAATATCGGCTGTGCGTCCTGTTCCCCAATGTAACCAACAATTCCACACATAATAGAGTACCTGCCTTTTCAATTTTAATATCCAAGGTTTCCAGGTACTTGATTGATTTTGTCGCAAAAATTACTTTTTGGTTTTATCAATCGTTCCGGTAGTACCATACCGCAAGGCATCCGCCGAATTATCGATACTCCTTGACCTCGTCAACTTGGGAATTTTCCCCCTTACCCAAGTTCTGGCGCTCTATTTCCTTTTAGAAACCTCGGAACCCTATTATAGCATATTCATATGACCTGTTCAATGTTAACAAATTATAGCAGCATATGAAGCATTATTGTAAACTTCGCCCAAAAACGCCATCAGAAACGGTGGCTCCTCCCACAACGGCGGCGGTGTGCACCAGTCCGGCCGCGACCCGTGTGAACTGCCCTATGTGATGCGGGGCATTCAGGAACTGTGTCCGGGCCTTTCGGAGGAACTTGGCGCGGATGTCGAGTACTACCAGCAGAGCAATTTACGCCTCGCCAAAACAGAGGCGCACCTAATTCATGCGTCTTATATCTGCCGTGCCATGATAGGCAAAACCGCTATTGAATCCTTTGTAACGGAACAACCGCCCATCCAAACTGTAAAAATCATTACTCATGCAAGCTGCTCGGTTGTGGCAAGATATATGCCCATGCAAAGTATGCTAAAAGGCTCAAAACAGGCAATGCTTTAACAAAGATGCTTCATAATCGCTTTGGCATAGTTATTTGCAAACACCTCCTGGTCTTCATATGTATTGCCGTCATTTCCTCTTTTATAAGCAACATAATGACCGATTTCATGCAACAATGTTCGGTATAGCTGTGTGTTCTTTGCTGATTCTGTCGTCTTACTAATCCGTATATTTCGCTTGTCATACGAGACTCGGTTTCCCTCTTCCGACAGCATATCCAGTTCTTTTTGAAAAAAGGGCGATATTCCTTTCTTTGTAATCTTGGTGATGCTACTCGGATCAATAGCTTCAATAATGATTGCGGGTTGTAATTTTCGATCAAATTCAAAAAAATATCGTATCCGTCCCCAACAAGGATCTATAATCTCCTCCTTCTTTTTGGGTTGGCGCAACACAATCAAGCTGAGCCCATCCAAATCATTAGGAGGCACACGGCTTAGAACCGCGCATATCTCGTCAATACTACAGGTGTAGATATAGTTATCCTTTAATTGCTCTACAATAAACTGAAATGTCTTTTTGCCAACAGTTCTTTGAATGAACTTCGGATGCTGTATATTTTTATAAAATGGGTTATAGTTTTGAGATGGAATTTCAAATTTACTTTGCCGCTTATTACCAGATTTTCTTGTGCCAATATTGCGGTTTCTTTTGATAGGATTTCTGTGAGATGATGGGTACATGTGGCGCACCTTCCTTGATTACAATTCCGGTTTTTTGATAATGGCTCAGTCACCGCATTATTTTCCGGTTCCGAGCTGGTTCCAAACAGATCAACCAAGTTAAAATTCGGGCTATAGGGAGGCAGATAAAGCGGCTACGCACCGAACGAATGAGCTCTACCATACCATCGATTTTATGTGAACTCAGATTATCCATGACAGCCGCCTCCGTCATATCCTCAAAGTCTGTTCCGCCTGAGCTTTTGGAAACGCCGAACGTCTGCCCCATTTGCCGACCCGTCGTTGACTGACCGTATTTTCATCCTTTTCGACCACTATATTCCAATTTATACCGGAATTAAATATCAGTATACCAGGGTAAAACACAAACTTCAACATTCTACTTTAACCTATATTATGTTTTAAACACTTGGAATTTTCGTATTTCTAAATGTTACATCACTTAACATTCGATTTCGAGCAAAAGCTCACCGCTTCTCCGCACCATGTGGTGCAGAAAAGCGGTGAACAAAAGCATTTTAAAATTCGGTCATGGGCGTAACACATTTTTTAGGCGAGGTCTTGACTCTCACCATGGGCAATAATTTTACGTTGGCAAATATTATTGCACAATAATGGATTTTGTCTCCCATTGCACGACTCCGTCGTTGCCAATGCCCGCCACCGTCAGCGTATAGGTGCCACTGGCAAGTTGGGTCATATCCACTGAGAGCGAATAGCCGCTGTTGTCGATGTTTCCATAACCATCATCGGCAAACGCTTTGGCTACGTCTCCGCGATTGGTTAGGTCCTTACCTGCCACCGAGCCAAGGCCGTGTGGTTTACCGTTGCTGTCCCATGCGTAAACATCCACACGGTTGATGCCGGAAACATTAAGTGCCCAGCCGGAAACATTTACCGTACCGGAAACAGTGGAGCCGTCTGCCGGCGCATCAATATCAGTCATCGGCTGCGGCGCCGCCACATGAATGGTTCTTGTCTCCCATTGTATGACTCCGTCATTGCCAATGCCCGCCACCGCAAGCGTATAGGTGCCACCGGCAAGTTGGGTCATATCCACTGGGAGCGAATAGCCGCTGTTGTTGATGTTTCCATAACCATCATCGGCAAACCCTTTGGCTACGTCTCCGCGATTGGTCAGGTCCTTACCTGCCACCGAGCCAAGGCCGTGTGGTTTACCGTTGCTGTCCCATG
>NZ_JBDNLG010000057.1:0-7929 GCF_047718355.1 Ethanoligenens sp. | reverse complement strand
AAACATTTACCGTACCGGAAACAGTGGAGCCGTCTGCCGGCGCATCAATATCAGTTAGAGGTTGTGTATTGGAGTTTGGGATGATATTGGAGATTGTTACTGTTTTGGTGGTTGTATTTCCTGCTGCGTCAGTTGCCGTGAAAGTGTAGCTTCCGTTTTGTGTAAACGTATGGGTGGATGTCGCCACCTTACTGTCAGCAAACGTACCCTCGTCTGTTGTGGCGGTCACTGAAATCTCTTGGCTGGTCGGGTCGGTGGAATATGCCCCAATTGTAATGACCGGTGCGGTTTTATCGATATTGGTGATCGTCACAGTCTGGTTGGTCGTGTGACCTAACGCATCAGTCGCTGTAAAGGTAAAACTTCCATTCTGTGTGAATGTGTGTGTTGTGGCGTTGAGTGTCGCGTCCGCATCGGTGGAGGCGGTCACTGTGATATCCTGGTTGGTTGGAGTTGTGCTGTTGTATTGTCCGAGTGTGATTGTCGGGGGCGTTTTGTCAATATTGGTGATATTTACAGTCTGAGATGCTAATTCACCCACCGCGTTGGTAGCTGTGAATGTATAGCTGCCGTTTGTGGAAAATGTATGCGACGCCGTGGTGGTGCCGTCCGCAAAGGTGCCGTTTTCAACGGTAGCCGTCACGGTGACGTCTTGATCGGTCGGGGAATCTGAATATTTGCCAATGGTAATAGCTGGGTCAGGTGTGCCATTTTTTACAGTCTGCGAACCCTGCAGACCTTCCACATAGATTGTCTGGCCGTCAGTACCGAAGGAATAGACTGCCGGGTCGGTCTCGGTGCCCGCAAGAATGCTGGCAGATGTAGTACCCTGCGGTTTGAAACTGGTGTTCCAAATAGAAGGATTGGTTTGAGAACCCGTGTAATTGTTGTATTCGTTAACTTTTATCGTGGTGTTGTCGCTGCTTTGAGTCATCACCATGGCACCATTGGATGTGGGGATGACACCATCGATTGTGTCGCTTGTGGTAGGGAAGTTGACAATCCGGGCGGAACTTGTATCCAGAGCATTGTCGATGGAAACAGCGGTGCTGTATTTCGCGATCTGATTTGTGCCTTCGTATTGTACAACCGCCCGTTCCGCAAAACCAAAGCTGCCGGAGCCGTTCATACCGAGAAAACTATCCACACTGGAAATCAAAGGAACAGAAGCCGTGGTAGCTGACATGAATCCAGCTATACCCGTGCCGTCAATCAAACGTGCGCCTGATCCGGTATTGTTTTCATTGTAAACATATATGCCGTAATTCGTTTGATTTCCAGCAGCCATCTGTAAAATGCCAAATTTTCCATCGACTGTGGCACGAACACCATAGACCATATAATAAGCTGCATCATTTTGATGATCGTTTACAATCACATTGGTGCATTTTCCGGTTTGATCATAGAAATACAAATTATCAAATTGATAATGCCCATTGACCGTAGGAGGTGCTTTTACCCAGACGAGGCTGGCGCCGTCTGGCAAAACGGCAAACCCGCTGATCTTTTGAGAACTGAAGTCCAGTACGGTTCCGGTGGCATCGGTGAGGTCAAACCCATAGCTTGAATCCACCGGATAAACATTGCCGGTTCCCGTCTGGTCAGCATAACGCACCATTTTTACTTTACTGCCGTCTTTTTGCAGGAGATAATCATAGCTGCCCGCGTGCGTGACACCTGAGAACGCAAAATTGGTGTTGGTAAAGGTTCCGGCTGTCTGCCATTGGGTGGTAGAATTGGTTGGAGTGGTGTTGGTTGGCAGCGCGATATCCGAGCCGGGGTAGGGTGGAATCACCGGTGCGGACAATGTTCCGGGTTGGTAAACGGCCACATAGGGGTTAGAACTTGCATCTCGGTAGAACTCTGAGATGGTCAGTTCCCCCGTGCTGTCGGACAGGATATAAGCCGGGCCGATGTGCGCACTCGTGTCGACCGTGCCGGTCAGCGTAATTTGGGTATTGACCGCATCCGTCCCATAAGGGAACTCGGCGAATCCGGCCTGATTCGGAGTATTTTCATAATATCCCAGCAGCAAACCCTTACCGTCATCGGCGGGGCGTGCACCGAGAATAGTAGCATAATCGCTGAACGAATATGCTGTGTCTTCTGCACTGTTTCGTGACAGGTCATTCTTCAAAGCATAGACTGTTCCGCTATTTGCGCCGAGGTAATAAAACAAGCAGAATGCCCCATTGGGCATAGCTCCAATATGGTACGATGCACTCGACGGCAAATCAGGAGCCACATTTGCGCTACTGTATTGCAACGTCCCCGATGAGTCAAATGTATACACTGGATAGTCGTATGCATTTGTTGTGGTGTCTGTGGCCGTGGAACGAAGCAGAAATGCAAAACCACTGCCGGTTGCCACCATGTTCATTACGCGATATTGGGACATATCCAGCGAGGTGAGCGCCGCCACAGTCCATTGCTCTTTTTCTACACCGGTCGTGATGTTGAACTCATAAACATTTTTGCTGGAGTCGTAATAATACAAATTCCCCGAGGCATCAACACCGTATCCGGCGACGGAAGAAACGGTCATATTGCCGCCGCTGCTGCTGGTAAGCGTGGTATCGCTCAATTGTGCATATTGTGTGCCTGTGCCCTTGCTATAGCGTATCAAGTCAGCGGTCTGGGTTGATGTATTGACACTGAACACATACATGTCGTTGTTGTAAAACAGAGTGTTTTTGTAGTAATAACTGGGTGGAAGGGAAGTGCTAGCTATGGTGTTCACACCGGTGCTGTCTGCCAATGCAGGCAAAGAGAAGCTGGCCAGTGCGACCACCGCCGCCACGATGGCAGAAAGCACTTTGACCGGCCGCTTGTGAATCGTTGTTTGCAAATGAATCATCCTTTCATTTCCCACATCGAATAGTATATATCTTGTATGTAAACCGGCGGGACGCCGGAATGAAGTTGGAACTGCCAATGCAGCAAATTTCACTTTTAACTATTGCGCATAATCTGGTGCAGTTCATCAGGCGTAAGAGAATGGTGAAAAAATGTGCTGTAAAATTTCGTGAGCGTATTAGAAAAATCACCCATGCTATGATCGCTCGGATGATACACGGCTGCCAGCCAGAGGGGCTCCAGCACACTTTCCGGTGCACCGCTCAGCCATGTATGTACGCCATGTAAGCCGGATGGTTGAAGATTCAGCTTAATTTCTCCTGCAATCTGTATTATAACATTTCCATAACACGCTCGCGCTGGAATTCTTACGGTATATTGATTGTCTGTTGTATGATTACTCGTAACAATAATTTGATTGCAGAACATCTCAAAGTCATAATTATTTGCTACAGTATCGCCCACCGGCCCTGGCTTAGTAAATGATCTGGAATTAATCATTTTCACAGAACTTTTAAAATACTGATTGTACAGTCCATCAAGGCCAATTGGAGGGAAAAACGTCGTTGTCCCTATATCTAAAGCAGGATTACGCACATTTGGAATTATGGAATCCATTTCGGCATTAAACTGCGCATATGTTAAGCCTGGATCTGTTTGTTCTGTTGGTGGATGTAATACAAAACCATCCACATATCCAGAATCATGTCGCTTCGTAAAGTCGGCTGCATCCGTTGATGGTGGAACGTAATAATCTCCATATTGGTTGTGTAGTGAACCGCTGCCGCCATTTACATTGTTTTTATAAAAGTCCTCAAAATTTGTGGCAACGGCATCGGCAGACTTGCCGTTCACACTGCATTTATCTTTAAGCATCTGCCCTATATAGTAGGTATTATGCAGAATCGTAACAAAAGGACTGTCACTGAACACCGCGTCTGTCAACGGGCTACCGGTGGTGTCTTCCATAACCAGCACCTTGATCTGCGCCTGATTTAAAATGGTTTCTGCTGCCTGCCCGCTGCCAGAAAAGGTTGCCGAGTCTGCCACGACAGCCTGCGGACGCGATTTTGCCGGCATGTTGGCCAATGCATCGGCTTGGTCCGTTGTCATTGCCTGTCCGTTTGCCGGCATAGACCCCGGTATGCCGGAAACAGCGGGAAACACCGATGTATAAAGACTGTTTGAGAGGTTATCCTCAGAAGTAGCAACCAGTGTACCACCCATCATCAACACCATGTCCGCATACATTCCCCCTGCCGCGACCGTTGTCACGCCAGTTGGCGTATCAATGGTTTGACCATCATAGGGGTTGTTGAGCGGTGCTGTTCCGACAGCAGAAAATGTGCCTGAAGAGCCGGAAGATGATGAAGACGAAGATGAAGACGAAGACAAAGATGAAGAACTGCTTGATTCCGTACTGGATGAGGGGGTGCTGACTACAGCCGCATCGGTGCCGCTGCCTGTTCCGTTGCCGTGTCCAGCAAGACCGGAGGCGGCGTCCGCGTTGCCGATGCCTGCACCGCTCTGGCCCAAACCGGAGCCCGTACCACCCTGCCCGCCGGTCTGGCCGTTGCCCAATGTATTCCGAGGTGTCCCCAAAGTGTTCTGCGCCGTTGATTTCGCGTTGGGTATCACCACGCGTACCGCCGGACTTGGTTTGCAGGACGTAAGCAGGAACATTGTCGCTGCAAGTGAAACCAACAACATGCGGCGAATCATTTTTGCGATTATAGCCTTGCTTTTATAATGCCGAAACATGCGTATCCTCCTTTGACGTTTCCTCTTCCATCAGTGGTATGCAGGCGCACACATGCCGCATACCCACCGGGATTTCCGTCACCTTTACATCCACGCCGTAGGCACTGCGCAGATTTTCTTCGGTAACCACGTCCCTTGCTTCACCAAACAGAAACGGTTTTCCCCGCTGGAGCAGTACCACCTTGCTGCGGCATTGAAAGGCATGGTCGGGAAAATGAGTGGTCATGATAATGCCAAGCCCCTGCTCAGCCAGACGCTTTATCTGGCGCAGCACCCGAATCTGGTTGCCGAAGTCGAGATTTGCCGTTGGCTCGTCCATTACCAGAAAAGCAGGCTGTTGTGCCAACGCACGGGCAATGAGTGCCATCTGCTTTTCACCACCGGATATTTCGGTATAGATCTGGTTTTTGAGATAATCGATTTGGAGCGTTTCCATAATTTGGCCTGCAATCTGTCTGTCTTTTTTGCTGGGAGACGAAAACAGACCCATATGTGCGATGCGCCCCATTGTGACCACTTCCTCCACTGTGTAGGGGAACGGCGCGCCCTGCGCCTGTGGCACATATCCGAACTGCTTGGCCAATTTTTTGAGCGGCAATTTAGCAATATCCTGACCATCGAGTGAAATTTTTCCGTCCAATCGTTTCATAAAGCCCAGCATGGTCTTGAACAGTGTTGTTTTGCCTACACCGTTGGGTCCCAACAGGCAGCAGATTTCACCCGAATGGACGGAAAACGATATATTTTTCTGTATGACCTTTTCACCATATCCACAGGATACGGTCTGTAAATCCAGTGTCATTCGACTGCCCCCCGATTTTTAGCCAAAAGATATAAAAATAGCGGTGTGCCTACAAAAGCAACTACCGTGCCGACTGGAATATGTAAAAATTGTGAGACGATATTGGATGCCAGCACCAGGATAGCACCCGCAAGCATACTCATAGGCAATACCCTGCGCACATCGGCTCCCACCAAAAGGCGGGAAATATGGGGCACCACCAACCCTACCCAGCCAATAATGCCGCAGGCCGTTATTATGGTCGCTTCTAAGAATGTGCTGGTCAATAAAATAAGCAGCGACAACACCCTCGTATTGATTCCCAGCGCTTGCGCCTGCTCTTTTCCAAAGGCCAAAACGTTGATACGGCTGCGCAGTAACCAGAGCGGAACAATGCCCACCGCCAACGCCGGCAGTAACGTTTGGGGTGCCGTACCAATGTTGCCAAGTGAAAACGCGCCATTTACCAATGACATTTGTGACCCCTGCATTTTTGCCAGCACACTCAAGTAGATGGCGTTGAACAGTGCCGATAGGACAATGCCGGTGAGCAGCAGTGTATCTGCGCTTAAGCGGCCACGGCTCATCGCAGCGCTGATGGCGATTACCAGCCCGACGGATGCAAAACCGCAAATGAAAGCGCCAAACACCGCTGCAGCTGTGATAATCGTCAAACTGCCGGATAGGTATACGAAAATTGCCAGTCCTGTCCCGCAGGCATTTGTGACCCCCAGAACAGAAGGAGATGCTACCGGATTGCGAAAAACAGCCTGAAATCCTACCCCAGGCACAGCAAGTGCAATTCCCGTGAACATAGCGAATACGGCGGTCTGCAACTGGCTGAAACTGTCCGGTGCAGATTGGGATTGATGGGATTGTGCAAGCGAAGAATCGGGGTGAAAAACGATTTGCGCTTTCCAATACAAATAGGAAGACAATTCTCCCAAAGAACGGGGCAAAGGGTTTATCCGTGTACCCAAAACGTTGATACACAGTGAAAATAACAACAGCGCTGCCAGCAGAACCAGACCGATACATACAACCATTCGCAGGGGGGGCCGCCCTTTTACCCGCTCACCGCCCATTCTGCGCGTGTTCAATACAGTCGGCGTGGATTTGGCGATTTCATTCACATCCATGCGCTCCCTCCTTTTTTCTTTGACCAAACAAGGAAAACGAAAAAGAGAATCACACTTGCCACGGTGATTGAGGTCATGGGACCGAAAAAGCGGATGACAGGTAGGTGGAAAGATGCGACCTGTTCCACTACTGCCACCAAAAGACTACCCAAGACCATGGAAACGGGCATCAGTTTTTTGTTGTCCGGCCCCACAAGCATACGCGCAACAAATGGCGCGACCATGCCAACCCAGGAGACTGGCCCCACGGTGGAAACCACCGATATGACCAGGAAAGTGGCGCATACGATCACGCTCATGCGGACAAGGCCGGTTTGGATTCCCAGGCCCTTGGCCTCTTCTTCTCCGAATGTCATGGCATCCAGCCGAGATCCCAGTAAAAACAGAATGGGTGTAAAAACAGCGCCCATAATGGCAATCGTCAGTGGGGCGTTGTTGCCCAGATTGCCATACATCAGGACGCTAAGTTGCGTGATGCGGTTATCGGTGTCGTCTGTCGGCAGCAGATCGGCTTTAATATAGGATAAGATGGATGTGCAGACTGCCGAGATTGCCATTCCAGTCAACATCAGTGTAGTGGTGGAACGAAATTGCCGGTTAATGTAAGTGGAAATTAATACCACCAGCAATACCACCGCCAATCCGCTGAAGAGCATTACAACCTGCATCATGCCTAATGGAAATTGTAACGGACCAATCTGCAGCCCGTGGCTCTGTATAGTATTACCGGCCGCATTCAGTGTCGCTATGATATAGATGCCGCCGCCCAGGCTGCCGCCGGCCGTTACTCCAAGAACGTCAGGGGAAGCCAAAGGGTTTTTAAAGAGAGACTGAAAACTTGATCCGGCCAGAGCAAGTACCGCCCCAATTGAAAATACTGAGGCTGTCCCTTTCAAAAATGCTAACTGCCACACCCGTTCTGAGTGAATCTGTGCCATTGTGGTCAGCACATGGTTATCCACATGGAATGGAAAAATTGGCCGAGCAGAAAACAACCGTATAAAATACGGAATGCGGGACCCCAATATTCCGAAAAAAAGTTGAAACACAATCAGTGCCACGATCACCCAAAACACGATCCAGCGTTTTCCGCTTAAGATATACCGCGTGGTTGCCCTGGCTTCTTGTTTCTTTGGTTTTACAAAATGTGTTCGTCTGGGCTTGATTGGGGTTCTTTTTGCAGTTGCTGTCTCGTCTAACGTTACAAAAATGATTTCATCTTGTTCTGCGGCAGGTTCTGACTCCTCGTTTGTATCTGATTTCATCTTATGGCATTCCCATCTATTATGAATTACAATTCCGCAATTGCATGGTGAAGCGAGTTGGAGTACGTGCATAAGATTCGTCCGCCGGGCAAATCATTCTAAAACATATCATTCTGTTATATTATTC
>NZ_JBDNLG010000056.1:0-19232 GCF_047718355.1 Ethanoligenens sp. | reverse complement strand
GTCCCCGGCATCATGGGAACGCGGACGATTGAGAGAGAAAAAGATCGTCGTATGACCATCATCGTCACTACATTTATGCCTTGCAGTGCAAAGTTGACTATTATCAGTATGATGGTTGCCTCATTTTTCCCCCATTCGTTCATCATGGCGCCAGCCATGTATTTCCTAGGCATCGGCGTCATCGTGTTTTCGGGCATCGTGCTCAAGAAAACAGCCGCTTTCAGCGGTGAACCCGCTCCTTTCGTCATGGAATTGCCGCCGTATCACCTGCCATCCATCAAGGGTGTCCTCATTCATATGTGGGAACGTTCCCGTGCATTTATGGTGAAAGCCGGAACCGTCATCTTCATTATCTCCGCTATCGTATGGTTCCTCTCGTCTTACACCATTACCTTTCAACCGGTAGACGATATTTCCAAGAGCATTCTTGCTATCATCGGGCACGCAATTTCCTGGTTCTTCGTACCGTTGGGTTTCGGAGACTGGAAAGGTGCTGTCGCTTCCATCAACGCGCTGACCGCCAAAGAGACCGCCGTCAGCACGCTGGCTGTGCTCAATGGTGTCGCGGATGACAGCAACACCCACGCGGTCATGAGCGGCATCCAGCACATGTTCACCCCCATGGCCGGATTCTCCTACATGATCTTCAACTTGTTCAATCCACCTTGCATGGTTGCCATGAGCACCACCGGCCGTGAAATGGGCAGTGCCAAATGGACGGCAGCTGCCATTGGATATCAGTTGCTTCTCGGTTATTGCATGGCATTCGTATGCTACCAGTTGGGTTCGGTTCTGTTCTACGGTGCAAGTTTCGGTATTCCTGCCGTGCTGGCGATTCTTGTGGTCGCAATAGGCATTTACCTCCTTGTACGTCCGGGACGCACACCAAAAGCCAAACTAAATCGAGTTGCAGCTAACGTCTAAACAAGCCGGTCTGTGCAAAGAAAACAGCGGACAGACACCACGAGCATTCTTTGATACTGCTCATCTGTCCACCATCAGTCAGGAGGTCTTATCATGAATCTGTCAACGTTGATCCTTTCGATTGCCGTGGTCGTCGCGCTGATTTTTGCCATCCGGTATGTTATAAAAAACGGGTCTTGCGGCGGTTGTCCCGGCAGCAAACGCTGCCATGCCCACAATGTGCACGAAGGCGGACATTGTGGCGGAAGCTGTTCGTCCTGCCATGGATGTTCTGCGTCTGCCATTGCCAAGCCTGTGGGGCACAGAAGCTGATATAGCCCGATAAAAAGACCAAATGCCAATAGCATTTGGTCTTTTTGATACACCACGCAAAAGGAGTAAGCATGTCCCCTTCAACAATTCTTATCGGTGTGGGAATCGTCTGTGTGATTCTCCTCGGCGTCCACACCTGGCACAAGCATCTCCGCTCCGGCTGCTGCGGCACAGACAGCGGTACCGCGCCAAAGCGAATCCGTGTCCGCGACCGGAATGTACACCACTATCCCTATACCAAACGTCTGAAAATCGACGGTATGGTCTGTGGACACTGTGCAACCACCGTATCCAACGCACTCAATGCGCTGGATGGTCTGTTTGCAACAGTCGATCTGGCTGAAAAAACCGCAACAGTCCATATGAAGACCCCTGTAGCGAACAGCATCCTGCGCCGCACAGTGCTGGATGTCGGTTATACGGTATTGTCTGTTACAGAGCAAGGCTGCCCACAGCCCTCAACCTTAAGCCAAATGCCATCAGAAAGAAGCGCAAAATAGAAACCATCCCCTATTTGTAAGATAAAAAACAAAAACACTTTTTACAGGCCTGCTTTTAACACATAAGAAAAGGCCCTGTACAGTCAAAGGAGACTGCAATGAGTTTGATTATCGTTGGCGGACACGACTGTATGTGCTGTCGCTATCAGCAAATGTGCAAAAAACGCGGGCACAAAGTCAAAGTGTTCACGCAAATGCCCACCGGTCTGGCACGCCACATCGGCAGTGCAGACGGCATCATTCTGTTTACTTCCACCGTTTCACACAAAATGGTGGAAACCGCCGTTAAAGAAGCAAAACGCAAAAACATCCGCGTGATGCGTTCACACAGCTCAAGCGCAACATCACTCAACGGATTGCTGGATGAAATCGACACGCTAGAGCAGACACAGGCGGAAATTTCCGCCTACGGCGCGACTACGTGAGCACATCTTGTGCAGCAGCACGCAGTCCCTGTTGGATGCCTGTCCGACAGGGACTGCGTGCTGCTTTGGGGGTTATAACGGCATCGTTTAGGATCGAATGGTCCTGCTTCTATGTTTAACCGTACCTGCCCGCCGCATATGCCGCTCTTTCCACGGCGCAGCACGTGTTTCCCCGTCCAAAGCCATGCCATAAAAAAATGTCAGTGCACCGCACACCACACCGCAAACGATTCCAATCCAGTAGCTGTATGGAGAAACCGCAAAAAAATCGTCTGCAAAGATCATACCGACCGCCGTATAGACCAAAACAGCCGTACACAGGTAAATAAACAGCCGCCGGCGTTCCATCAGCCGTGCCATAACTGCTCCGCCCCAGAAGATCACCGGCACGCATACTAACAGGCCAATGACGATCAGGCCCATTTTTTGTGCATCCAGACGTCCCCCATTTGTCATAACAATGGAAGCCACCGCCAGAGCATTGTCAAAACTCATGCTCAAGTCTGCCGCCACAATGGATGCCACCGCCTGGAACAGGCCGCTGCCGCCGCGTTTTCTGCTGCCGACCGTATGCTTCTTGCGGCCCATCATCTGATACGTGATGAACAACAGCAGCACACCGCCCGCAAAATGCAGATGTAGAAATCGGAAAGACAAAATGACACCCAGCATCGCAACAAACAGGATGCGCAATACCATAGCGGCGCATCCACCCAGCAGATTGGCCCATTTTGCCTTGCGCGGCGGCAAATCCTTGATTGCCAGTGCGATGATGCCGACATTATCTCCGGAAAGCACCAGATTCAGAAAAACGATCTGGATTCCTTTTAAAAACAATTCCGGCCAAGTCAATATGCCGCCCCCTCTTACTTGATTTCGACGCAGGAGGTCTTTGCCTTTGAACAGACCCCAAAAAGCACAACCGCTATACCATATGGCGGGATATGTGCATTTATGTGCTGTTCATAAACAGAAAAACAGCATAGATGTAAAAAGCGTCCCGCACGAATACTTCATACGGGACGCTTTTTACATCTATACTTCAGTTTAAACGCAAGGCAGGCTAATGCGACAGCGGGAGGCATGTTTCCGCCATACCGTGTTGCCCCTGCCCCAGCACCGCGTCACAATCCAATACCATCCGCACACATTCGCCGTCGCGGGCAATGGCGCACACACAATTGTCCAACCCTTTACCCGTCTCGGTGACCGGCAGAAGATCCTCCTGCTTGATATTGACCACCTCGGACACTTCGTCCACCAGCATTCCCGCATGTTCCCCGCCAACATCGGTCACAATGATGCAGGCACGGTCGGTTGTCTGCGTTTCCACTCCGCGCAGACGATGCTTCAGGTCGATTACCGGAATGATATCGCCGCGCAGGTTCATCACGCCCTTCATATGCGCCTGCTGCTGCGGCACTGGTACGATGGGCTGCAACTGCACAATCTCATGCACATAATCAATGGCAAGAGCAAAAGAATCTTTGTCAACCAGGAATGTTAAAAACAGGTTTTCCCCTTCTTCCTGTTCCCCTTCCAGCGCTGCATCCAGCATATGGCCGCTTCCTCCCCATATGGTATATATGGTGCACTTACTCTCCGCACCATTTGATATCTCCAGCATACTTATTTTTCCGTCATTTGTCAATTGCCGTCCTTTTCCCATTCGTTTGGTCTTTTGGCCAACTTCTCTTCAAGAATCCGCAGTCATATTGCTCTTTTTGACAAAGTACCGCCGGCAATCTTTATGATGATTGCCTAAAACTTTTGCCGCACTTTGCCGCGCTATTGAATTGCTGTATAAATATGCTATACTATTGGGTATGTATCAAACGCGAAAACGTTACTATTTCCTATTTTAGAATGGGATTTTCAATAGGGAGGATGGCAATGGATCAGGCACCTGATATCGAGCGCATTGCGCGGCTGGCGCAGATGGAACTCAGCGATGAGGAAAAGACCGCGCTGGAAAAAGATCTGGCCGCGGTCATTGGCTATATGGATGTGCTTTCCAAAATCGACACCGACGGTGTGGAACCTATGGAGCATGTTTTGGGGCTTTCTAATGTTTTGCGGGCAGATGAGCCTGTACCGTCATTTGACCGCGCACGCCTGCTGGACTGCGCACCGAAGACCGAGGACGGCTATTACGATGTGCCGCTCGCAGTGGAACAGGAGTGAACCGAATGGAATTATGGAAACTGGGAGCGCGCGAAGCAGGCAGGCTGCTGGCGGCGCGTGAAATTTCCGCGCCCGAACTGACCGACGCACTGCTCGCGCGCATTGCGGATACAGACGGCAAAACCGGCGCGTACCTCACCGTTTGTGCGGAACAGGCAGCAAAACAGGCGGCAGCCGCACAAAAACGTATCGACGCGGGCACAGCGGGCGTACTCACCGGCGTACCCGTTGGTATCAAGGACAACATCTGCACCCGCACCGCCCCAACCACCTGCGCATCTAAAATGCTCGAACATTTCACGCCGCCTTACGACGCGGCCGTCGTAGAAAAGCTGAACACCGCCGGCACCGTCACGCTCGGCAAACTGAATATGGATGAGTTTGCCATGGGCGGCTCGACCGAAACTTCCTATTTTAAAAAGACAGCCAATCCATGGGATCTGCAACGCGTGCCGGGCGGATCTTCCGGCGGTGCGGCGGCGGCTGTGGCGGCGGGAGAAGCACCGTTCGCCCTCGGCTCGGATACCGGCGGCTCCATTCGCCAGCCAGCCGCGTTCTGCGGGGCAGTGGGTTTGAAGCCTACCTACGGCGCGGTCTCCCGTTTCGGACTGGTTGCATTTGCTTCTTCGCTCGACCAGATCGGACCCATTACGCGCAACGTCGAAGATGCCGCCGTGGTGCTGGACGCCATCTGTGGACGGGATGCACGCGACTCCACCAGCGCCGACTATGCACACCCGTCCTATACGGCAACGCTGGGCAAAGACATCAAGGGCATGAAGATTGCTCTACCGAAAGAATATCTCGGAGATGGACTTGCCCCCGCCGTTAAAGAGGCCGTTTTGGCAGCCGCCAAGGAATTTGAAAAACTTGGCGCGGTCTGCGAGGAAGTTTCCCTGCCCGCCACTGATTACGCCGTGCCTGCGTATTACCTCATTTCCTCAGCAGAAGCCAGCTCCAATCTGGCACGGTATGACGGCGTAAAATATGGCTTTTCGGCAGAGAACTGCAAAACATTGGCACAACTGATGACCCGCACCCGGGACGAGGGCTTCGGCCGCGAGGTCAAACGCCGTATTATGCTGGGTACCTACGCGCTGAGCGCGGGCTACTATGACGCGTATTATAAAAAAGCGCTGAAAGTGCGCCGCATCATCAAAAACGGATTTGATTCCATTTTTGCAGACTACGATCTCATCCTTGGTCCTACAGCGCCCACCACCGCCTACAAGCTGGGTGAAAAAAGCAACGATCCATTGAGCATGTACCTCGGCGATGTCTACACCGTGCCGGTGAATATCGCCGGACTGCCTGCGCTTTCCATTAACTGCGGCTACGACGCGGACGGCCTGCCCATCGGGCTGCAGCTCATTGGTCCGGCGTTTGCCGAACCGGTGCTTTTACAGGCGGCATACGCATACGAGCAGGCCACGCCGGATGCGCACAAGCAGCCGGTCATCGCGTGAGGGGGGCAAACATGGCTGATTATGAAATCGTGGTGGGGCTGGAGATTCATGCCGAGCTTGCCACCAAAACCAAAATCTTCTGTGGCTGCGAAACCACGTTCGGCGGCGAACCGAACACGCATTGCTGCCCTGTTTGCACCGGTATGCCCGGCACACTGCCCGTGTTAAATGAACAGGTGGTGGAATACGCCGTACGCGCCGGATTGGCGACAGACTGCGAGATCGCTCACTTCTCCAAGCTCGACCGCAAAAACTATTTCTATCCCGACTTGCCGAAAGCCTACCAGATTTCCCAGTTTGACCTGCCGCTTTGCAAAGGCGGACATGTCACGCTGGACAGCGGCAAAGAGATTGGCATCACCCGTATCCATATCGAAGAGGACGCGGGCAAACTGGTGCATGACAAGGTCTCGCGCCGCACATTCGTAGACTATAACCGCTGCGGCGTGCCGCTGATTGAGATCGTATCGGAACCGGATATGCGCACGGCGGAGGAAGTCCACGAATATGTGGAAAAGGTGCGCGCCATTCTGCTCTATGCCGGTGTGTCTGACTGCCGCATGGAGGAAGGCTCCCTGCGCGCAGACGTCAACCTTTCGGTACGGCACAGGGGCGCGGAAGCGTTCGGCACCCGTACCGAGATGAAAAACATCAATTCGCTGCGCGCCATCTATCGCGCCGTACTCGGCGAAAGCAAGCGGCAGATCGAGGAGTTGGAAGCGGGCGGTCACATCGTGCAGCAGACCCGCCGTTGGGACGACAACAAGGGCGCAAGCCGCGTAATGCGCAGCAAAGAGGAAGCGGACGATTACCGCTACTTCCCGGAGCCGGATGTCGTGCCAATCAAGCTGGATGATGCACGCATTGCGAGCATCCGTGCCTCCCTGCCCAAGCTGCCCGCCGCCCGCGTGGAAGACTATATCAAAACAGGCGTTGCCAAAGACGACGCCATTATCATCACAGCATCCCGCGCGCTGGCGGATTTCTATGAGCAGGCTGCCGCACGGAGCGACGCCAAAGAGGCCGCCAAATGGGTCGTAGGCGAAATGATGCGCCAACTCAAAGACCGCTCGTTAGAGCCTGAAGACATTCCTTTCCCGCCCGCCTACCTTGCCGATCTCATTGGCTTGTGCAAAAAGGGCGAGATCACAGCGGCATCCGGCAAAAAAGTCTTTGCGCTGTTGTTCGATGAAGCCGCCGCGCCTGCCGAACTGGTAGAAAAGCATGGACTGCGGGTGGTCGGAGATGCGGATGCTATCGGCAAGGCAATTGAGCAGGCACTGGACGCCAACCCGAAATCCATCACAGATTTCAAAAACGGCAAAGACAAAGCATTCGGCTTCCTGATGGGACAGTGTATGCGTGTCCTCGGCGGCAAAGCAGACCCCGCCGCCCTGCGCGTCAAGCTGACGGAAAGCCTCAAAAATAGATAATTGCCCCGCAAAAGGGATATCATATCCAAACGATGGGGATTGCGCCGACAGGGCTGCGCCTTTTCAGTGCGCGTCCGACAAAACGGCATTTTTGTTAAGGAGAATGGGAACTATGACCTTTATCGAAGGCAGTGTCGAACAGCCCGTGGCGTTGCAGGCGCTCCGGCAGGCGGGAAAAAATGCACGCGTCAAGGGATTTGTGCACAACATCCGGGACATGGGTGAATTTTCATTCCTCATCCTGCGCACAGGGGGCTATATGCTGCAATGCGTATATAACCCTGCTTACTCCAAAACCACTTTGGAGGGACTGCGCGAAGGCGCCTGCATCGAGCTTTGGGGAGAAGCGGTGGACGAGCCACGCGCGCAGAACGGTTTTGAGGTACACATCGACGGGTTCACCGTCATCTCTTCCCCCGCGGCGGAGTACCCGTTCGCCATCAACAAAAAATACCTCAATCTCAACATTGATACCAACCTCGATTACCGCCCGCTGACACTGCGCAATCCGCGGCAGCGCGCCATCTTCAAGGTACAGGAGGCTGTCGCCGACGGATTCGCTGACTTCATGCGCCAAAACGGTTTCACGCAGGTCCATACCCCCAAGATCGTCAGCGCGGGCGCCGAGGGCGGTGCAAACATCTTCAAGTTGGACTATTTCGACACCAAAGCCTATCTGAACCAAAGCCCCCAATTCTACAAGCAGATGATGGTGGGCGTTTTCGACCGCGTATTTGAAATTGCGCCTGTCTTCCGCGCCGAAAAACACCATACCTCCCGCCACCTCAACGAGTATGTCGGTCTGGACTTCGAGATGGGCTTTATCAGCGGCATGGAAGACGTAATGGCAGTAGAAACCGCCATGCTCACGCATTTGTTCGCTTATGTGGCGGAACACTGCCCAGAAGAGCTGGCGATGTGGAAGGTTCAGATACCCGTCATCGATAAAATTCCGACCGTCACATTCATGCAGGCACGCGAGATCATTGAAAAACTGGGCCGCAAGCCCGGCAAATGGGATTTGGAACCGGATGACGAAGTTGCGCTGTGTGACTACGCCAAAAAAGAATTCGGCAGTGATTTTGTGTTTATCACGCATTTTCCGGCGGCCAAACGCCCGTTTTATGCAAAGGATGATCCCACGGATGAGCGGTTTGCCTTGAGTTTTGACCTGCTGTTTCGCGGGTTGGAGATCACGACCGGCGGACAGCGTATTCACGATTACAATGAGCAGATCGCCAAAATGCGCCGCATGGGGCTTGATCCGGAGGATTTCTCGTCCTATCTCATGATCCACAAATATGGAATGCCGCCGCATGGGGGGCTTGGTATCGGGCTGGAGCGTCTAGTCATGAAATTAATGGAACTAAAAAATGTGCGCGAAGCATCCTTGTTTCCGCGCGACACCGGCCGCCTGCTGCCGTAAAGAGCAAATTGGCAAGGTTTCCGCTTTATTTTCATCTTTTTTCAAGTGAATGTGGGCAAGAACCCCCTTGCATTGCCCGCTCTTGTATGTTAAACTTTTAAAAGTTCAATACGGAACAAGGGCGTTTCGTGGCTTATTAGCTGCGCACGCTTTTATTTTTATTTGTATGTTCCAACATTTAAGGAGGAATTGAAATTGGGAAACGAGAAAGTACAGACCCCCGCCGATATTTTTGGAAAATATGTCTTCAGTGATGCCGTGGCAAAAACGCGCTTGTCCAAGGCTACGTATAAGAGCTTGAAAAAGACCATCGAACTGGGTGCCCCGCTGGATGCGACCATTGCCGATGAAGTAGCCGCCGCCATCAAAGAATGGGCGGTTGATTTGGGTGCCACTCACTTCACCCATTGGTTCCTGCCGATGACTGGCCTCACCGCCGAGAAACACGACTCGTTCATCTCCCCAACCGGCGATGGCAAGGTCATTCTGTCTTTCTCTGGCAAAGAGCTCATCAAAGGCGAGCCGGATGCTTCTTCTTTCCCGTCGGGCGGCCTGCGTGAGACTGCCGCGGCCCGCGGCTACACCGCTTGGGATACCACTTCCCCCGTTTTTGTAAAAGAAGGCTCCCTCTACATACCCACCGCTTTCTTTTCTTACACGGGTGAAATTCTTGATAAAAAAGCCCCGTTGCTCCGTGCCAACGAAGCGCTGGACAAACAAGCCCGCCGCGTGCTTGCCGCTTTCGGTAAAGACGGCGTGAAAAAAGTGACCTCCACCGTCGGTCCGGAACAGGAATACTTCATTGTCAACCGTGACCTGTACAACCAGCGCCTTGACTTGATTCTGACCGGCCGCACCCTGTTCGGCGCACAACCGCCGAAAGGCCAGGAACTTGACGACCAATATTTCGGCACCCTGCGCACCAAAGTGGTTGAGTTCATGCACGATCTGGATAAACAGCTTTGGGAACTGGGCATCACTTCCAAAACCAAGCACAATGAAGTTGCCCCCGCGCAGCATGAAATCGCGTTGATTTTTGACCCGGCCAACGTGGCGGTCGACCACAACCAACTGGTGCTTGAACTGCTCCAAAAGATTGCTGAGCAGCACGGACTCGCTGCGTTGATTCATGAAAAACCGTTCGCGGGCGTCAACGGCAACGGTAAGCACATCAACTGGTCGCTTTCTACCGATGAAGGTGAGAACCTCTTAGACCCGACCGATGACCCGGGCAAAAACCCGCAGTTCGTCATCTTCCTCGCCGCCGTCATCAAAGCGGTGGACGAATATGCCGATCTGCTCCGCCTCTCTGTTGCGAGTGCCGGCAATGACCACCGTCTGGGCGCCAACGAGGCACCTCCCGCCATCATCTCCATTTTTGTTGGTGAAGAACTTGAAGGCTTGATCGGTGCGGTGGAAGATGGAAAAACCTTCACCTCCCCGGATGCCAAAACGACCAATTTGGCCGTCACTTCCCTGCCGGTCATCACCGAAGACAAAACCGACCGCAACCGCACCTCGCCGTTTGCGTTCACCGGCAACAAGTTTGAGTTCCGTATGTGTGGTTCTTATGCCAACATTGCCGGCCCGGCTTTCATCCTCAACACGATTGTGGCCGAGGCTCTCAGCCAGATTGCCGACAAACTGGAAGGTTCCAAAAACATCGAGAAAGATGCGCTTGCACTTGCCAGCGAGATCTTCAAAGCACACAAACGCGTTATTTTCAACGGCAACGGCTATTCGGATGAATGGGTCGCCGAAGCGGAAAAACGCGGTCTGCCGAACATCAAGAACACTGTGCTTGCCATCAAGGCGTTCCTTGTAGAGAAAAACCGCGCAGTCTTCGAGAAACACGGCGTGTTGGTCGGCAAAGAGATCGATTCTCGTTACGAGATCCTTCTGGAAAATTATTCGAAAATCATCAATATTGAGGCGCTCACGCTGGTGGATATCACGTTCCGTCAACTCGTGCCTGCGGCGTTTAAATATGCCAAAACCCTTTCGGATTCTATTGCTTCCTTTAAAGCAGCCGGTGTGGATGTAAAAGGCAACGTCACTTATCTGGAAAAAGTGCTGGGCCTGGCCAAATCCATCACTGCCAAAGCCGAAGCCCTCAAAGGCGCTACGGAAGCTGCCGGCAACCTGGAAGACAACTTCGATTCCGCGCTGGCCTATCGTGAAAAGGTTGTTTCGGCGATGGAAACCCTGCGTGAAGACATCGATACGTTGGAGCCCATCGTGCCCGCCGACATCTGGCCTGTGCCGGTCTACACGGATCTGCTTTTCAAAATATAATCTGCTTTACCAAAGCGTTACTATCATTTTTTAAAAGGGACTGTTGTAAAACGAAAGTTGAGCAACAGCCCCTTTTTTGCATTCACTAATATCTATGCACCTCATATTTCTATGCTTACCAGAAAAATTCATACGATTTTTATGTGCTTGGTCATGCCACATCCCGCGTAGTATGATATAATGAAAAGCAAACGACCGCCGCCGCGTTTTTTGCGCGGCGCAATTGAACAGCTGGAGGCTGGAACGTGACCAGAGTGGAAAATATTACCCTACGAAAATATCGACTGGTGTCTCACGATCTGCCCGCCGCATTTGACGGCACAACCATTGCGTTCCTATCCGATATCCACCATAGCAGAAGCTTTCCTCTCAAGCGCGTCAAAGAACTAGTGGCACTCACCAACAGTCTGCGCGCCGATGTGATTCTGCTCGGCGGAGATTATGTGAGCCACAGTCAGGCGCATATTCCCAATTTCTTTCGTGAAGCCGCCGCCCTTACCGCGCCGCTTGGTGTTTACGGTGTGCTTGGCAATCACGACCGCAAAACCAATGCGGCTTTATCCCAAGAATGTATGGCGCAGGCAGGCATTTGCTCACTGGACAACAAAGGGTATTGGCTGGAGAAGGACGGCGCGCGCATCCGTGTGGGTGGCGTGGGAGATCTCACCACCGCCGAGCAGGATCTTTCCCCCATGCTCGCTGAAACCCGCCCGGATGACTTTATGGTGCTTGTTTCTCATCACCCGGACTATGCTGAACAACTGCCGTTCAACCTCATTGACCTCATGCTCTGCGGGCACACGCACGGCGGTCAAGTGAGCGTGTTGGGAAAATGGGCGCCAAGCTATTTTGGACACACGCATTACAAGTTGAAATATCTCACCGGCGTGGTCAAAGATGCCGACACCACCATTATCATCTCAAATGGCATTGGCACAGTCGGGCCGCCGGTACGCATCTGCGCCGCCCCACAGATTTGGCTGATTACGCTTTGCGCCGATCAACGGCCAGTAGACGGCTGATTTTACTTGACGTTATATGCAAATTCGTCTACAATAGAATCAATCTCTTTACAGGTGCGCGGCTATTTACCGCGATAATAGGGAAACCGGTTCAAAACCGGTGCAGCCCCCGCTGCTGTGAGGCGGACTGTTTTTCCATGAGAATCCATGCGGATTCTTAGACCACTGGTCAACAAGATCGGGAAGGGGAAAAACAGGACGATGCCAAGCCAGAAAACCTGCCTGCAAAGTACGATGTGATCCTTTCGGAGGGAGAGGACAGACGTAAAAACGGCAATATTGGGATTTACCCGTTTTTCGTTACGGTCTTTTTTCTTATAAGAAAAAGGGCCGTTTTTGTTTGCCCCCTACCACAGAAGACAAAAAAGAGGAGTGGTTTGATGAAAAAAGTATTCCAAGGCTGGATTTCTGTCTGCTGCGCTTTCGCGTTGCTGTTTGTCAGTATTCCCGGTCTGTCAGCGGCAGCAGATGCACAAAACACGTTTCACCTGTGTGTTGAGGGTTCCAGCCAGACGGTGCTGAACGAAGATGTCCCTCTCACAGCGGGAGAAACATTGCAAACCGCGCTTGAGAAAGCGCTGAATCAAAATAATATCTCGTATCAACTGTCCGATTCGCAATATGGGAAATACATTGCTACCATCGGGTCAGATACACAGGCCGCCGACTATTCCACTTATTGGAGCATCTATCAAAACGGCGCATACGCGCAGCTGGGTGTCAGTTCCCTCCAACCAGCAAATGGCGACAACATTATCATCGCCTTTACCGCTTCAGACACGCTGTATCCAATAGTCACCGTCTCTCCCAGCACCCCATCCGCCTCAAATCCGTTCACGGTGACTCTGACCGCCCAAAAAACAACGTATGATGCCCAATGGAACCCCACTACTTCGACGGTTCCCGTTGCAGATGCCACCGTTACCTTTAACGGAACATCCAAAACAACGGACACTTCCGGAAACGCAACCTTTACCGCACCTGCCAACGCGGGCAGTTATGCTTATCAGGTCAAAAAAGACCGCAGCGGGCAGGCTCCCGCACTGGTTCGCATGAGCGGCAGCGTCACGGTGTCCGCCTCGTCTTCCTCCAGCAGTTCTTCCAGCCAGAGCTCCTCCTCCAGCAGTTCTTCCAGCCAGAGCTCCTCAGGCGGTAATGTTTCAACAGTCACAAGCGCCGCCGTCGCCAGCGCGTCCAAAAGCGCTGCTGATGCGCTGAAAGACGACACTTCCGACTGGACAGCCTTTGCGCTGGCACGCGCGGGATATCCCATTCCCTCTACCTATCTGTCGGAAACCACGTCTGCCATTGCTGAAAATATTGATACGTTTAAGGCATTAAATTTTGCAAAATACATTTTGGTTCTGCGCGCGGCAGGCGCCGACCCCACCAATATCAACGGCATCAATCTGGTGGATAATCTTTATAAACAGACCAACGTCGGCCTGACCGGCCTAAACGGATATATCTTTACCCTGCTTGCGCTGTCCAGCGCGGACTACACGCCGCCTGCAAACGCTGCGGTGAGCAAAACGGCGCTGGTTACCTCCATCCTTTCCGCCCAAAACACAGACGGCAGCTTTTCGCTGGCAGCAGGGCTCTCCGGCGATGTGGACATCACCTCCATGGTGCTAACTGCTCTTGCGCCCTATGCCAGTAAAATCACCGGCGTGCAAGATACAATCAACAAGGGACTCGCTTATTTGGCGGCCAACGAGCAGGCCGACGGCGGGTTTATTCCCGGCGGTGCATCTACAGAGGCATCCGAAAGCACTTCGCAGGTCATCATTGCGCTCTCCTCTCTTGGCATCGACCCTGCAACCAGCACACAGTTCGTCAAAAATGGAAAATCCCCACTTTCCAACCTACTCTCATTCTCCGTGCAGGGCGGCGGATTCTCCCATGATGCAAGTGGGGAAGTGGATACCATCGCCACACAGCAAGCATTGGATGCCTTGACTGCCTATCAGCGGTTTGAGGCAAATCAGAACACGCTCTACGACCTCCGTGATGCCCAATCACAGACGCCGTCCTCTTCATCTTCTAACACATCTACGTCGGCCTCTGGGCCTGTTGCCTCGGCGGATTCCTCCAGCGCCACCGCATCCTCTACTACAAGTACCGTAACCAACGGAACCAGCGTGGCCAATCCATATACCGGCGACAGCGAACCGGTGGGGGGTATTGTCGCCATCTCTTTGGCCGCAACTGCTATTTTACTGTTTACACGCCGCCGGAAACACTGACGCTTCTTCTTAAACAAAACGCAATTTCAACCAGAACGGCATTTCTATTGGAAATGCCGTTCTGGTTTTCTCCGCATGATTCTTGCGTATTTGCTTTTTTCGGGGTAAAATAGACAAGGCGCGTATGTAAAAGTCCACACTTTTTCCGTATGATTATCGGATACATACGCCGTCCATCACCAATCCGGTGCCGCCCGTACTGGCGAAAGGGGAATTACCCAATGCCCGCAATCATTACGCATTATCTGTTCAGCGAAATGGTCGTACCACCACTCATCCACGACATGCAATGCGCAAATGTGTATGTATGGGGTTCACAAGGACCGGACTTTTTGTTCTTTTCCCCACCCGTCCATATGCATTGGCGACTGCTCAGCCGAATCGGCAGTTTGATGCACGAACAGGACATGGAGAAAAATTTTGCTTTTATGGCGGACTGCTGTAAAAAAGCGAAAGGAAAAGAAAAAAATATCCTACTCTCCTATTTTTATGGCTTCCTGTCGCACTATATATTGGACAGCACGTTCCACCCATATGTTTATGGCTTGCAACGATATTTTAAAACGGTCTTGCCCAAAGCAAGCAACAATTATCTGCACCGGCAAATTGAAACCACGCTGGACGTCTTGTTTCTTAAACGATTCCGCAACATGACGATTCAGGATTTTTCAGTCATCAGCCACTTCCAACGCATCCCGGAATTAAATTTGGTATGCGAGATGTATCAAAGTCTGTTTGAGAGCCGGTTTAAGCAAGCTTTTCCCATTCGCGCGATTTCACACGCCTTTTTAAGCATGAAACTGGTCTACAGTTTTTTCTACAGTCCGCGCGGCTTCAAGCGGCGCGCTGTCACATTTGCAAAGCGTCTGACACAGGAAAGCCATCCGGCCATTTTTGCGCTTATCCATCCAGTGGAGCCCGGTAAGGAAATTGACTACGCCAACGAAAAGCGAGCGCTGCACGAACCCGGCAATGAGGCACTAGAACATACCGCATACGAATTGTTTGACATTGCCCGCAAAAAATTCAATACAGTTTTCCCTCTTGTCGAACAATTCTGCCGGGAAGGCGGCGGCGATTTTTCCGCCGTCACGCATGGCATTAACTTTGAGGGAAACCCGACGGTCGACTCTTTTGCATAAAGGACCACGGGTTCGATTGGGGACACGATACTGCAAGCAGATACTTTTGGCTTTTCAAAAAATCCATCTCGGCCATCTGTGCGTGCTCTGCTTAATGGGGAGCTTCTAAAAAAACAAGGGCAGACAACGGTTTCGTTGTCTGCCCTTGTTTTTTATTTTTTTACGCAATGCGTTCACATTTCGTTCAATGCGCGCTCCAGCCAGATGCTGCCAATATCTAGGGCGTTGTACAAGCCCTCTTTTTCAGTTTTTTTGATTACGCGGTCACGTACACGCACATCATTATCGGTAGAAAGCAACTGCACCTGTATGGTCCCTGCCGCGTCTACATCCTTAATTTTTGTGCGATTTTTAATCTGCATCATAATGACATATTTATCATAGATGTTCCCATAATACAACGTATCGCCGCTGCGCACCAGCGGTTTTCCTTTATATTCCAAGAACGTTTCGCCCGGCTCACTTTTTTTCGTAGCCATGCCACCTCACCCTTCCGTATTGATAGAATAAAAATGCCGTTTGCCGTACAAACATTTACATTTCATTATAACACAGTCAACATGGACTGTAAACAGCGTTACAATACATCTGTAATTTTTTTACATTTTGTATGGCTTGACAAGTGCGGCACCCTCCTTTATGATGAAAAAGAACTCCGAAGAGCAACTGACTCCATGGAGTATGCATAAAGAGCCACGGCGATTTTCTGCCGGACAATGGCAAAGGTACGCAAGTACTTTCCTGTCCCATGCATTTAAACGCAGTACAAGCGGAAAATCGACTGACGGGAACTATGCTTTGCATCAATCTATAGTAACCCTTATAAAGGAAGTGCACACCATGCGTTATGTGACCTATGCACAGCACGGATTAGAATATCCCGGCCTGTTGCACGAGCGAACCCTCTACGACTTAAATGAAGCACTTGGTCAAACCGGACAAACCGCTGTCCCCTCTCTGCGCGCCTTGATAGAAGCCGCTGCGGAAAATCCGAAGATCCTAACGGCATTACAAGCTGTTGACTTTGGGAAATGCGCTCCTGTGGAGAACGCAACACTCTGCGCACCCATTCCGCGACCCGCGCGCAATATCTTCTGTCTGGGCAAAAATTACGCGGCGCACGCTACAGAAGTCAAAGAAACACGCTTATCCGCTACCGGCATCCCGCAAACACCGATCTATTTCACCAAAACCGCCTCGCCTGCACTGCCTGCGGAAGGCGTCATCGACTGCCCGCTGGAATTGACTCAAAAACTGGATTACGAAGCAGAATTGGCTGTGGTGATTGGGAAAGCCGGAAAAAACATTCCGGCGGCGGATGCGGAATCTTACATATTTGGCTATACCATTCTAAACGACATCTCCGCACGCGACTTGCAAGCCAAACATGAACAATGGTTTCGCGGCAAAAATCTGGACACGTTTTGCCCCATGGGACCGGTATTGGTAGATAAAAGTGAACTGCCATTTCCGGTCAATGTGCAGGTGACCTGTCGTGTAAACGGTGAAGTGCGGCAAAATGCCAACACCAGTACCTTGATTTTCGACATCCCCACCATCCTAAGCGATTTATCTCACGGGTATACACTTCTGCCCGGCGACATCATCAGCACCGGTACACCGGCGGGGGTCGGCGCAGGATTTGATCCGCCGCGTTTCTTACAAGATGGTGATGTGGTGGAATGTGAAATTGAGCAAATCGGTATTCTACGCAATATTGTGCGCCGCACAGTCTAATCCGTACAACATTCTCTGCGCATTGTGGTATCCGGCATTTTAGCCGATGCTGCAGCAAGCGTATCATAAGACGCCCGCATCGAGCAAGGTTCGATGCGGGCGTCTTATTTCATGTCGTTCTGCTTTTGTCAGATATCCCGTTTGAGGAATGAGAAGTATCCACCCGCGAGGAACACCGCTGTATAAATTCCGCAGACCGCTAAGGCAAACCCTAAAGTCGCACCCGGAATAAGGCTGCCTCTCAGCACATATTGCGCAAATGTGCTGATACCGAAAGCAATGTATCTAACCCAGTCGAAGAAGATCGCCAGCGTCATGCAGATGCCGCTTCCAATCAGCAGCATGAACAGCGCCGCACCGGTGACCAGCGAGCGTGAGCGGAACAATGTTGACAGGAACAATCCAAAGATTACATAAAACAACATCGTCAGCATATCTAAGCCGTACACAGCAAGCAACTTGACAACAGCAGGGATATTCACCACCGAGCTTCCCGTCCAGAACAGTTCCTTTGCTCCCAAGTCACCAAATCCAAACAAAATACCCATCCCAATAAATTGGACAACGGCAAACACGCCAAGCAGGGTCAATGCGTACAAAATAGTGGAGGCCAGTTTCGCCGTTAAAATCTGTGCGCGGCTATAAGGTCTGGCAATCATCATCTTCATGGTGCCTTCGGTAAACTCACCCGCCACACTTGCTGCAACAAAGATGAGCGAGAACAACGTAATGACCGCAATAGACATCGGATACCCGCTCACGCTGCCCGAATCTTCCATTTTAATCATCCAACCCCAAACCGATGTCAAACCGGTTTTCGGCGGAATATTGTGCGCCAGACGATATTTAGCTTCCGCCAAATTTATTTTGTTGGAATCCAGTGACATTTTATCTATTGTGTTTTTGCTTTTTTCCGCTGCCTGCACCACAGCCGTATAAGCGGTCACTTCTTGTTGCGTCTTTTCCTTCCAGTTTGCCACATCGGTCACTGCGGTGTGCTTGGGGTTATCCTTGTTTTCCACATATTTAGACAGACCGCATAACAAGATCGCCAGCACCACCATGAGCAGCAGCATAATGCGCACTGAAATGCGCTTCCACATCTTGAAATTTTCTATTCCCACTAATTTTAAGAAACCCATGTTTATTTCCCCTCCCCAGTCAATTTCATGAAGATGTCCTCAAGCGAACCGCCCGCACGATTCTCAATTCCATAGACCGCCAGATTGTTCTCCTGCATGGCTGCAAGCACTTGCGGCACCTGTTCGCGTTTAATCTTGAGGTGTACGCCGTCTTTTTCCGCCGCTGCGGTGAATCCAGTCTCTGTTAATGCTTGCACCGCTTTTTCCGGCGCGTCGGTTTTGAGCAACATCTCGCCGTCGCCCTCCGCATTGGCAAGCTGGAGCAGTTCATCCACTGTTTTGGTCGTGATAATGCGTCCTTTGTTGATGATGCCCACGCGGTCGCACATCTGTTGCATCTCGGCGAGGATGTGACTGGAAACCAACACCGTCAACCCGGTTTCATCACGCAGTTTTCCCAACAGCTCGCGCAGGTCGTGGATACCGGCAGGGTCAAGTCCGTTGGTCGGTTCGTCAAGGATGAGCAGGCTGGGGCTGTGCAGCAATGCCTGTGCGATGCCCAGACGTTGCTTCATACCCAATGAATACGTCTTGACTGGTTTTTTAATAGCCGCGGTGAGGTCTACGATGCGCACCACATCCGCAATGCGGGCATCATCCACGTTGTCGTACATTTTGGCGAACAGCCGCAAATTGTCCAAACCGCTCATGTATTTGTACAGATCCGGGTTTTCAACGATGCAGCCAAGACGCTGCATGGCGTGTTTGAACTCTGTGCGAACGGAATGCCCGTCAATAAAGATGTTCCCGTCGGTTATTGTGGACAATCCCACGATCATCTTAATTGTGGTGGATTTTCCCGCGCCGTTCGGCCCCAAAAAGCCGAATATTTCCCCTTTGTGCAGTTCCAGATTGATGTCTGAAACAATGGTCCTTTTGCCGATCGTCTTTTTCAGACGTGTCGTCTTTAATACGATGTCCTCCATAATGGCCCTCCTGTCGGTAATGTAAAATTTATATATTTATAAAAAATATTCC
>NZ_JBDNLG010000055.1:11406-19315 GCF_047718355.1 Ethanoligenens sp. | reverse complement strand
ATATATATCTGAACAAAACTATTGATAAATTATGAATAAATGTTGTTTTTGTAATGTCTTTGTGCTATCGTAAAATAACAATTACACCTATTTATAGCGTTATAGCATACCGTTTTATAACATTTTGAATTAAACAGCATTGCTATCTGATGAATGGACTTCTGCGCTTCGATGTGCAGAGTGCCGCCGGTCACGATTTGAAAGGAAGCGTCTAAATTGTCAACTACTTTATCTAAAGATGTTGCGGAGCAACCAGACAGCCAGGTCTCCCGTGATGTACTCGCTGGCATTGTCGAAAACATATCAAACGTGATTATCGGAAAACGAAAACCTATCGAGATTATCTTGCTCGCGCTAGTCAGCGGCGGGCATGTGCTGCTCGAGGACATCCCCGGTGTGGGTAAGACCAGCCTGATTTCCGCGCTCGCGCGCTCAGTCTCCTGTGATTTCAGCCGCATCCAGTTTACACCGGACATCATGCCATCGGACGTCACTGGTTTTTCCATCTACAACCAGAAGACCGGTGAGTTCGAATTCCGCCCCGGTGCGGCTATGAGCAACTTTGTATTGGCTGATGAAATCAATCGTGCTTCGGCCAAGACGCAGGCTGCTCTGCTTGAAATCATGGAAGAAAAACAGACGACCGTGGATGCACATACATACAAGCTGGACGAACCGTTCATGGTGCTTGCCACCGAAAACCCCATTGAATACCTCGGTACTTACCCATTGCCGGAAGCGCAGATCGACCGTTTTTTGGTACGGTTATCGCTTGGCTATCCTACAGTGGACGAAGAAATGCGGGTCGTGTCATTAGGAAACAAGGCAAAAAAGGCATTGCAGTCAGTGGCAACCGGTGAAGATATTTTGCAGGCACGTGCGGCCGCCGAGACCATTTTTATCGATGATGCCATATTACGATATATCATTGAGCTTTCCGATGCCACAAGGCACCACCCTGAAATTGTACTGGGCAGCAGTCCGCGCGGCTCCATTGCACTCTACAAAATGTGCAAGGCTTATGCGATGTATATGGGACGTGATTATGTCTTGCCAGACGATGTAAAAACCATGGCGCCGTATGTGCTGCCCCATCGGTTGGTTTTGAGTCATGCAGCCAAAATCAAAAAACGGACAAGTGAGCAGATTTTGGGGGAGATTCTGGAAACCGTCGCCGTACCGGTCATCCAAAACTCCACGCACTGACCCGCTGTATAAAACAATGTGTATTGATAAGACAGGGGGCGTTGCACATGGTCAAGCGGATTATAATCTCCGCAATCATTTTTATTTTGTTGGCTGTTCCGGCTGTTTTTCTGCGAAACCCGTTCGGCTATCTGCCGGCTCTTTTCTTTTTGGTTCTGGTGGGGTTGTCTTTTTTATATATCTGGCTACTAAAGCGGTCGTTTACATTTTTGCAGGCGTCAGATAACAAACAATGTGAGCGTGGTGTGGAACAACATTTTGCTGCTACAGTGGCGGGCAGAGGCCTTTTAATGTTTCCGCGTATCACCTGCTGCTTCTACACGGATAACCTGCTTGGGCAGATCACCCAGACTGCGCATGTCGATACAACTTTATCGCCGCAGGAGAAACGCACATTCAGTTTTGGCATCAAATTCGATCACCTAGGCACGTATGAGGTGGGAATTTCCTCGGCACGTATCTATGATTTATTCGGCATGTTCTATCTCAACCATCCGAACTCCGGTCAGAGCCACGTCACTGTTAGGCCGAGGGCACTGCAAGTGGCTTGCTTTGATTTTGCCGAGGTGATTGGACACCAGTCTAATATGGCAACCTCCAAATCCAAAATGGAGACCGATGATTACAGCGGCATACGCCAATATGTACCGGGAGATGCCATCAAAAACATTCACTGGAAAATTTCCGCGCATTCGAGTGAATACATGGTGCGTATGTTTGAAAGCTATACCAGCCGGGGTTACACCGTCTATCTCGACTTGGAGGCAACCGGTTATACGCCGGAAGTGTTGTTTTCTCTGTACGACTGTCTGGTGGAAACCGCCTATTCAGTAGCCTGCCACGTGCTGCGGGAAAACGAAGATCTCGAACTGGTTTATATGAAAGACGACGAGGTACGCCTTGCTCTGCCTCGCAGCCGGGAAAACATCGACCATACTGTTGCCGACTTTGGGGATATTGCCATATCGAATAATGGACATCTGATCACTGCGCTGGAGGCCAATGCTGGTCGACAGTACGGCTTGGACATTCTGGTGCTCTGTACCGCCAACCTCAGCGAACCGCTGGTGCAGATTTCGACCGCGGCGGTGGGTCTGCACAAAGCAATATTTCTCTTTTATGTGGTGCCCGCTGCGAAGAAAGGGCACTTGACGGCGGAGGAACAGGGGCTGCTCGACGCATTTCTTAGTATGGGCGCGGAGATTTGCGTGCTTGCCAAAGCAGACGAAATTCAAGAGACGGGGGCGGAAGCGTATGCGTAAGGTCTTTTCCCTGCTCAACGGTACGCTGTTCCTGCTCACGGAGGCGGCAGCCGTTTGTCTGGTGTGGAATATCCTGCCCGCGTTTCAGATTAACGCCGCGCTCACACGAAACCTTGGGCTAATCTTACTGCTGACGGCTCTGCCGATAGCGCTACTGCACCTCAGCTTCTGCCCTAAACCCCGCGTTGTCTCGTTGATTGTGCTGGCAGCATGGCTTGTGGGCATCGGTGTGCTGTTCGCCGCATTTTACACATATATTGCCCGGAGAATCTCCAGCGGACAGTTTGAGGCGCACGCGCTGTTTTACATCCTGTTGCCAGTTGTGGCCGCACTCTGCTATGCAGCATCGCGCTTCCGTGTCGGGCTGTTTTTCTTGCTGGTGGGTGGTGTGCTGTTGCCCGCGTGGTTCACGTTACTGAAGTACAAAACGAGCTGGGTCGCCCTTGTGGCCTTTCTGATTTGTACGCTGCTACTATTTGCCGTGCAGTTCTATGACCGCACGGTGGAATACGCCCATATCAAGAAAGCACGGCCTTTTCGTCTCGCACTAACGGCGCTGATTTTTTGCTTGATTTGTTTGGGCGTCTCGGGCGGTGCATATGCCGCAATTGATACACAGAATCTACCTGTGCAGAGACTGGGCCTGCTCTCCAACAAAGGGTTTCAGGACCTTGGTAAACAGTGGGGCTTTGCCACGATTATAGGCGTACCGCTCCAGCCGAGGCAACGGCCCCAGACCGCGAAGCAGCAGACATCAAACAGCCAAGCACAGCAGAAACAGTCTCCTACCAAAGATACCAATTCCGCCGCATTTCAATCGTCTCCTAATCAGTTGCAAAAGCTGGGCGGGCAGAAAAAACCACAGAAAGTAAAAGCCATTACCTATTTTCGACATTGGCCAGTATTGTTAATGATTATCGGCGGTGTGGTGGTAGCGTTGCTCTGCGTATATCTGGGCAAGATTCTGTGGCGAAGGCGCTGGTACAAAAAACTGGAGCAGTCCTCGCGCGAGGAGCGCATTGCCGCTTTGTATCGTTACATTCTACGAATACTTGCTGTATATGGGTGGAAGCGTGCCCCGGGGCAAACATTACAGGAATACATTGGTGTGCTGGCGAACGGGCGGGATTTCATACCATTTAATGACATCCGGCAATTCAGCGAAACCACCGCCGTTTACTCCCGAGTCCGTTACGGTCGCAAGGTAGTGGATGAATCAGAATATCTTAGTGTTCTGACATTTTCTCAGGGGTTATTGTGCGAATGCCGTAGGAAGATAAATGTTTTTAAGTTCGGCTGGAAATATCTGTTTGTATAAACTGCTTTATGCCGAAATAGTGCTGCACTTCCGGAGCCCTTTTAATTGAAACAAGGTAAGGCACAATCCGTTTAAGCTTTTTTACTTTTGTTACCCTTGCTTTTGATGCTGTTTCAGTATCTGATATCAGCGATTCTGCGGTTCTGGTTTCTCGCCGCCCATTTAGGATAGACGAAACACACCATATGAAGAATATGCGAGCGGCGGATGATACAAAACTGTCATGTACGTCTTGACAAATCTTCTTTCAGTGCATATACTAATCAAGGAATCGAATATCATCGGTAGGTGAGGCTACCACAGGGATACGGATTGCTGCCGCAAAGTAGTGGAGACACTATGCGAAGGTGAACAGACTACGTCGAATCAAGGCGCAGTTTAATGCAATTTCATCGCCCTGCGAAGCCAAAGCTTGAACGTGAGCATGCTGTAAAGCGTGTTATTCTTGTGCGGGAATGACTCCTCTGCCAAGCGTTTGAGCTTGGCGGAGGTTTTTTGTTGCCTGAAAATTCATCCAGATGGATTTGATATAAATATTTTGATTAAGAAGAGGTGAGAGATATGGACGAAGGAAGTAGTGGGAGTGCCAAACCAGGAGGGCAAAGCACCGGAGAAGATCGCCAAAGATTGTCTTGCTGCTTTCTTTTTTCAGATTTTCTCACCGAGATAATATAAATCAGACGTGCTCCCCCTGTGTTTTGTACCTTTGCTTTCTTTCGCTTTCCGTAAAAGCTGAGCGGTTATACCGCGATCGGTAAACGAAGATTGGAGGTCATAACGATGAAAAAGAATGTCAATGGAGCTGTTGTCCGCTCTGTTTCGCCCGTCGCTGAAAAACTAATTTGGGCCAGCCGGGCGAGTACGGACGAACTCCTAAAAAAATACGGCACCACGATGAGCGGATATAGTGCCGATGCGGTCGAGGAATGTGCGGATCGTTTCGGCCGCAACGAAATCTCGAATGAGAGACCAGAACCGCTTTACAAAAAGCTGATTGATGCGTTCATCAACCCTTTCACGGTCGTACTGTTTGTACTTGCCATTATTTCACTTTTTACGGATGTGATTTTCGCGGCTCCCGGCAGTGAAAATCCTTCTACAGTGATCATCATCTGCACGATGGTTCTGATCAGCGGTTTGCTGCGCTTTATCCAAGAGGCGCGTTCCAACAAATCGGCAGAAAAACTTAAGGCAATGGTCCACACCACGGTTGCTGTTGCGCGTGCGGACGCGGGTAGAATTGAGATTCCACTCGCGGAGGTCGTTCCGGGCGATATCGTCTACTTGGCGGCAGGCGATATGATTCCCGCCGATGTGCGTGTGATCGCATGCAAAGACTTATTTATTGGCCAATCGTCCCTGACAGGGGAAAGCGAACCCGTAGAAAAATATGCCAATTCCTGTACAGATGACATTGCAAATCCGCTGGAGCGTTCCAATCTTGCATTTCTGGGCAGCAATGTTGTCAGCGGTTCGGCCGTCTGCATCGCTGTGGCCACGGGTGATTATACCTGTTTCGGTTCAATGGCCAAAACCATTACCGGCAAACGTGTTGTCACCAGCTTTGAAAAGGGCATCAATTCCGTCAGTTGGCTGTTGATCCGTTTCATGGCGTGTATGGTGCCTGTCGTCCTTTTTATCAACGGATTTACGAATGGTGACTGGTTCCAAGCGCTGCTGTTTGCTCTCTCTGTGGCGGTCGGCCTTACCCCCGAGATGCTGCCGATGATCGTCACAACCAACCTTGCCAAAAGCGCAGTAACCATGGCCAAGAAAAAAACCATCGTCCGGCATCTGAATGCAATGCAGAATTTCGGTGCGATGGACGTGCTTTGCACGGATAAAACGGGCACCATCACGCAGGATAAAGTAGTTCTTGAGCATTACCTCGACATCACCGGCGAGGAGGACGAGCGGATTTTGCGTCATGCCTTTTTGAACAGCTATTTTCAGACGGGGCTGAAGAACCTGATGGACGTTGCTATTCTCAGCCATGCAAAATCGGAGCCGTATCGTTCTTTACAGGAAAAATACACGAAGGTGGATGAAATCCCGTTTGACTTCAACCGGCGCAGGATGAGCGTCGTGATTCGCAACCGCGACGGCAAAACCCAGCTCATTACCAAGGGAGCTGTCGAGGAAATGCTGTCCATTTCAACGTATGCCGAATACCACGGTGTCGTCGTGGAAATGACTGATGAAATCCGGAACGAAATTCTTACGGCGATTGGGAAACTGAACGATGAAGGGATGCGCGTGCTGGCCATTGCACAGAAAACCAACCCGGCAGTCGAAGGCGTTTTTTCCGTCAGCGATGAATCCGACATGGTATTGATTGGCTATCTTGCGTTTCTTGATCCACCCAAAGAGACTGCCGCCGCCGCCATTTGCGCACTCGGCGAATACGGAGTGGCTGTTAAGGTGTTGACAGGGGATAACGATGCGGTGACCATGAGTGTTTGCCGTCAAGTCGGATTTGATGCCAACCGCGTGCTGCTTGGGACGGACGTGGATGCCATGGACGATCGTGCGCTTTCGGCCGCTGCGGAAGAAGTTCATGTCTTTGCCAAGCTCAGCCCCCAGCAAAAGGCGCGTATTGTCCGCATTTTGAGGGGAAATGGGCATACGGTGGGCTTCATGGGCGATGGTATCAACGATGCCGCCGCCATGCACGAATCCGATGTAGCCATCTCGGTTGATACCGCTGTGGACATTGCTAAGGAATCCGCCGACATCATCCTCCTTGAAAAAGACCTGATGGTATTGGCACACGGTGTAGTGGAAGGCCGACGGACATTCGGAAACATCATCAAATACATCAAGATGACTGCCAGCTCCAATTTCGGCAATATGTTCTCGGTGCTTACCGCAAGCATTTTTCTACCGTTTCTGCCCATGCAGCCGATCCAGATTCTTTTCCTCAATATGGTATACGATATCTCCTGCATTGCCATCCCCTGGGATAACATGGATGACGATTATTTGAAAGTGCCGCGCAAGTGGGACGCCTCCTCTATCGGAAAATTTATGGTTTGGCTCGGTCCCACAAGTTCGGTGTTCGACATTCTCACGTTCATTGTCATGTTTTTCGTGATTTGCCCGGCGCTCACGGGCGGCGCATACGGCGCGGCGGGAACCAACCGAGCGATGTTTATCAGCCTGTTTAACGCAGGCTGGTTTGTAGAAAGTATGTGGTCGCAGACACTCGTGATTCATATGATCCGCACCCCCAAAGTTCCGTTTATCCAGAGCCGGGCATCTCTGCCGGTTTTGCTGTCTACCTGCGCGGCTATCATAGCCGGAACAATTGTTCCCTACACGCCATTTGGGATGGTTTTAGGGATGTCGGCACTTCCCGCCGCCTATTTTCCATGGCTGATCGTAATGATTTTGGGGTATATGCTTCTTGCAACCCTCATTAAAACGATGTATCAGAAAAGGTACGGGGAACTGTTGTAAAATCTACTAATTCGTTGCGAAAAAAGGGTTGAAAACCACCCTCTCTGCGGCATCTTTCCTGTGCAATCACTGTCTAACAAAAATTGATTCGAGCTCATATCCAATTTATGGATAGTCTCCATAATCTATGCGACAGTGTTCATGGACAAACCTTCCGGATAGCACATACAATGCAGTATACCCGAAATTCAACTGAGAGGTACTGCTTTATGTCTTTACCAAGTTTTCCAACTATCAACCCGGATTTTTCACGCGACGATGTAATAAATTTAATCCTCGCATCAATTGCCATGGAGGAACTCGGCCTAAGTCATGTTGTGAATGCTGAAGGAGAAAAACTTCAGTATATCATTGGAACCATTCCTGGTATCAGCGGCCCAGGAGCAACTGTTAGCGACGTTTTGGCGGCAAATGACAGTGTCCGCCATGTTCTCGATAGTACTGTTCAAAACCAACTTTTTTTGAAGTCAAAGATGGAGAGTGCCCTCTCCTCATCTGTTCTCTCCGGCCCAACTGGCCCAACCGGTCCAAGCGGAGGTCCGACTGGGGCGACAGGCCCTACCGGCGCTCAAGGCGACATCGGCCCAACTGGACCACAGGGTGACATTGGCCCCACCGGAGCTCAAGGCGACATCGGCCCAACTGGGCCACAGGGTAACATTGG
>NZ_JBDNLG010000055.1:0-11306 GCF_047718355.1 Ethanoligenens sp. | reverse complement strand
GCTCAAGGCGACATCGGCCCAACTGGGCCACAGGGTAACATTGGTCCCACCGGACCGACCGGAGCTACAGGCCCAACAGCCATTGCGTCCTACGGATCTGTCATGAACAATACTCCATTAACGATCAGCACAGGGGGAATCCTGACATTCAATACGATTGTATCACTAAACAATACTACCTTTGATATTGCCACATCAACTATGACGCTGGGCACACAACCGTATTATCGGGTCGCATTTGGCGTGGTGGTTCAATCCTTCACAGGGACCCCCTCCTTGGAAATGGTTCTCAATGGGGTAGGAAGCGGTGTCTATCTGCCTATTAATCACGAGGGTGGCGTATCGATCGACTATATTTCATCATATGTGCCGAACAGCACCATACAGTTCGTTGTTCAGGGTGGTAGCGTAACATTACAATCTCCTGGCGGATACAATGCGTATCTCACGGTATTTGGATTTATTATGTAATTGAAGCGCGTGATAGTCGTTGCAAAAAAATACAACCGTGTGTTTTGAAAAGGGCAACGCTGCTTCACGTGAGTAGGAGCATAAGGGAGAGATGCCTGGAAGCCAGATTAACATCTCTTAATTTTCCTTATACAACCGGCCCAACAGGAACCACCGGACCTGGCGAAGCCGCAGGCTCTACCGGCGCTACTGGGCCTGCCGGAGAACCCGTTCTGGCTTTTGGATCTTTAAGAGGAAACAGTGTGGAGGCACCTGGAACAACGTTTACCCCCGTACCTTTCAGTATCGTTGGCCCTTCAGCCGGAATCACGGTCAGTCTGTCGGGCAATGGATTAGTGGCAGGAGATGAAGTGGGGCAAATATTCGTACAGACTTTCCTGCTCTAGGTTATATGAACCGATCTTTAACTGTGTTTCTGTTGAGTAATTAAAACGATGTGCAATATCAATTAAATCTGTCCCGGCAGCAAGGTAAAGCATTAGACCTGTTTTCTGATTTCCCAATATAAGCAGCACTAAAAGTACAGCGAATGGGCGCCAAAAGGTGCAGCACTTGTCAACACGAAAATATAGACGAACAGAGCTCTGGAAATGCTGCACTTCCGGAGCTCTTTTGCTGTATACAAAGGCCCTCTAACAGCGCCGGTATATCGTCTCCGACAATCGGGATAAAATCATCAACCAGTGCCGAAACAGCAGTAGAACGATAAAAGCATGGCGTGAGAACAAGGTGTCAAGGAAAATTTCTATGGTGGGCGTGTTGAAAAAGGAGTGCAGATAGAGCAGAAAAGTAGTAAAATAGAAGAGAAAGGCTGGAGGCAAGGCGATATGGGAATAAATTGGGTGGAAATGGTGCCATTAGAGGGTTTCGTGCGTCGGAACCAATATCGTACAGATGATCGAAAAGCGGCAATCGATTACAAACAAAACGGACATACTTGCAAAGTATACTATTAAATAACGTCTGAATTACTGGGAGGATCTTTATGAAAAAGCGTTGGATCAAAGCCTCTGCTTTCCTGCTTGCCTGCGTGCTCGCAATTGGCATGACCGGCTGCGCAAACACCTTGTGGGTGATGAAAACAAACACAATCACCGTACCAACCGGTGTCTATCTATATTACCTGCTGACCGAAAAGAGCAACGCACAGTCGAAGATGTCCTCCAGCGCTTCGGCAAGTTCGTCCACGTTTAACTGGTCTAAAAAGATTGACGGGAAGGATGCCAAGACATGGGTCGTCGATCAAGCCACGAAAGACACCCGCGAGCTGTTGGCGGCCGAGTCGCTCTGCGCGCAGAAAAAAATTGCGCTGAGCGCCGATGAAAAATCCCAAGTGACCTCTTATGCGCAGAACATGATGAGTTCTTACACGGTGCTGGCCAATAACGGCATTGCCCAGTCTTCTCTGGAACGGGCGCTGGCCTATTCTGAATATCTAAAAGACAAGCTGTTCAATTCCTATTATGCGGCTGGCGGCTCAGAAGCGGTTTCAGACGCCGACTTGAAAGATCATTACATTAAAAATTTCGTACAGATCAAACAAATCTTTTTCAATACAAATGATGACAGCGGGGCCGCTCTGCCCACTGCGCAGCAGCAGGCCAAGCAGAAAAAAGCCAACGATGTGCTGGGGCAGATCAGCGCCGACCGCTCCAATTTCAACACATTGATGACCGCCAACAATGAAGACCCCGGGATGCAAAGCAACCCCGACGGCTATGTGTTCGGCAAATCCCAAGATTTCGTGCAGGTGTTCAAAGACGCATCGTTCTCTATGAAAGTAGGGGACATAAAGCTGATTAAGTCCAGCATGGGATATCATATTCTATACAAAGTAGCGCTTGATCCATCCAAATTTGATTCGGTCAAATCGGATGTATTGACGGATATGAAGGACCCCGCATTTTTGAAAATGCTGGACAATTACAAAGGGATTACGACCAACAACAGTACCATCAACCGCTACAATCCTAAAAATCTGAAAAATTCCTAATCCGCCTTTTGCCTTTCTGGCCAAAACCAAGGGATGTTGCAAAACAGCTTTACAGGAAAACATCGCACAAAAATGCGTCTTGATTGGACTTCAAAAGCCCTTTCAAGGCGCATTTTCATGAAATAAATACTATGGCTTTGTGCAGACTGCATCGCAAATTCATTTTGCAACAGCCCGCTTTTGTGACCGTCTGCGCAAAGACCCGTATGGAATCTCACAGGTTACCGGTCGCATACATGACGACTGAAAGCACGCACAGCGGCGCAGTCTCGGTGCGCAGGATACGCGGCCCCAGCGTACAGATATGCGCACCGGCACGCACGGCCAGCGCCACCTCTTCGTCTGCAAATCCGCCCTCTGGACCGATGCAGACACCAATCTCCCGCGCGCCGCTCCATAAGTCACGATGCGTGTCGCCTCCTTTCTCATAAAAGAGGATACCGCGTTCCATCTGTCCCAATTCCTGCACGGCTTCAGTAAATCCCATTGTGTCATCCACACGCGGCAATTTCCCGCGCCCGCTTTGTTTGGCAGCCTCGAGTGCTATTTTGCGCCAGCGTTCTGTTTTTTTTGCCATGACGGCCTTGTCCGGGCGAGAAACACAGCGCGCCGTCAATACCGGCACAATGCGGGATACCCCAAGCTCCACACTTTTCTGCACAATCAATTCCATCTTGTCCGCCTTGGGCAACCCTTGGAACAGTGTGACATGAACCGTGGGTTCCGCAACAGTGGGGCGCTGTTCCAGCACACGCAGATCTACCGCATCTGATTTGGCAGAAAGAATCTCGCACAGATAATCGCTGCCCGCAAGATCGCAGACGGTTATCTGTTCACCGGGCCGCATCCGCAGCACACGCGCGATATGCACAGCATCGGGACCGGTGATGCGGGCCGTCGCCGCGTCCACCTCCTGTGTGAAAAACCGCGGCATATCATCACCCCCTTTTGCAGCACAGGCAATGCCAACCCTTTTCCTGGTTTTCCTCGAACAACTGCAGCTTGTTCTGCGAAAGTGCCTGCGCCACCTCGTCTCGCCGGCTGTCGATAATACCGGAGGTAATCAGTACCCCATCGGCGCTCATCACACGCGGAAAGAACGGAGCCAAACCAATAATGACATCTGCCACAATATTGGCAAACACCACGTCATATCCGGTTCCCACACGCTTGCGCAGCACATCGTCTGTCAGCACATCCCCTGTGTAGACCGACAGCGCATCCGGTGCAATCCCATTGAGCGCCGCGTTTTCCAACACGGTATCCTGTGCAATGGGGTCTATGTCTACCGCCGTCGCTTCTTTGGCTCCAAGCAGCAGGGAAATCAGTGACAAAATGCCGCTCCCACATCCAAGATCAAGCACCCGTGTGCCTTTTCCCACATGGCGCTGCGCCGCCTGTATACACAGACGGGTGGTCTCGTGCGTACCGGTACCGAATGTCATCCCCGGATTGATGGAGAAAACCGTATATCCCTGCATATCATGCGGCAGTGTCTCCCACGCGGGCCTGATGAGCACATTACCCACGAGGGTCGGCTTAAAGTACTGTTTCCAGTTATTCGCCCAGTCCTTTTCCGAAACAGAATCCGTGGAAAGTTCCAGCCGCCCATATGCATGAGCGGTATTCTGTGCGCGCAGCGCGTCCATCTCGCTGCGAATGACCTGCACTGCCTGCGGCATTTCGCTCACAGGCAAATAGACTTTTACTTTTGTTTCGCCCGCCATTTTCTGACGCAGGTCATCATCAACATAGTCCCAATACTGATGATTATCTTCCAAAAACTCGTTAAAATCGGTTTCGTCTTCAATCTCCACACCGGTCAGTCCGATACGGTAAAGCCGCCCTGTGACCGCTTCCAGGCCCTCGTGGGTGGTGAAAATCGTCACTTGTATATAATCCATTTATATTGTTACCTCAAATAACCTTTTCTTTTGATTATACCTGTCCACAAGCAGACAAACAAGTACAAATCCAAAAAACATCCGTTCACCGGTCGTATACGCGGTATCCAACATCTGTACACTCTGTTTTAATGCACAAACAGGGATCGGACGTGTCAATCGCCCGATCCCTGTTCGGAATGCATTGGAAAATATGCCCACTACTCAAACGGATTGTCTCTGCAATTGGAATGCCGCCACCATTTGCAACAGGGTATCGGCCTGTCCGGAAAGTTCCTCGCTGGAAGCTGCACTCTCCTCCGCAGTGGCGGAGTTATTCTGCACAACACCGGAAATCTGTTCCAGTCCCTGATCGATCTGAGAGATGGCTGTGGCCTGCTGATCCGACGAACTGGAAATGTTGCCCACCAGATCGTTCGTCTTCTCCACGCTTTCCGAGATTTTGCCGAGTGTTTCCGCCGTTTCATTCGCGATGATTTCGCCGGTTTTCACCTTGGAAACAGACCCCTCAATCAGTTCGGTCGTCTGCTTGGCAGCCTTGGTGCTTCTGGCCGCAAGGTTGCGCACCTCCTCAGCAACCACAGCAAACCCTTTGCCATATTGACCTGCCCGTGCCGCTTCCACTGCCGCATTCAATGCGAGAATGTTGGTCTGGAATGCGATATCGTCGATCACCTTGATGATCTTGGAAATATTGGACGATGATTTGCCGATCTCCTGCATTGCGTTGAGCATCTGTTCCATTTTTTCGTTTCCATTCACCGCCTCGGTCTGCGCGGAGGCTGCAAACGCACTGGCTTGTGCCGCATCGGCAGCATTTTGCTTCGTCTGCGCGGCAATCTCCGCGACCGAAGCCGTCAGTTCCTGCAAGGCGCTTGCCTGCTCGGTCGCGCCCTGGGAGAGCATTTGTGCGGATTCGGACACCTGACCGGAACCGGCGGATACTTCCTGCGCCGAACTCTGGATACTGGTGAGGAGCGCTTGAATCGACGTGATGGTCGCGTTCAGCGCATGTTTGATTTTGGCATGATCCCCTTTATAATCGCCGGTCATTTCCACTGCCAAATTGCCGTTTTGCATTTCGCTCAGCACCTCTGCCGCTTCCTGCATCGGCTCAATAACCACGTCGAGTAAACGGTTCAATCCTTCTATCAAATACTTCCAGTCGCCACTGAACTGCTCCGCATTGCCACGCTCGTTAAGCCGTCCATTTTCAGACGCAATGATCAACTGCCCGATTTCCGCGTTTACATTCTTCAAATCACTGCGCAGACCCTCTATGGTTTCATTGATGAATGCCTTTTTCCCCGGGAACTGTTCCAATTCGGCCTCAAAATTACCCTGCGCAAATTGCTGGACGCAAGCCATTGCTTTCTTCTTTACCGAAATATGACTTTTGACCATGCGGTTAACGCCGTCCGCCATGGAGGCATATGCACCCTTAAACTGCTCCACAGGGATAAATGCGTCCAAATCGCCCGCGTCCTGATCCGTGGACATATTGTTCATTGCGGTGATAAACGCGTTGATATTGGCCCGCAATTTTTCAATCGTATCGCTGATGAACACCTTTTTTCCGGGGAATTGTTCCAAACCCGTCTCAAAATTGCCCTCCGCGAACTGCTCCACACAGGCCATTGCCTTTTTTGTGACGGCGATTTGGCTCTGCACCATGTTATTGACGCCCTTCGCCAAATCGGCGTAGACACCTTGAAACGCGTCAACAGGCATGAGTGCGTCTACATCGCCCGCGTTTTGCTGCTCGGACATTTTTTGCATGTCATTAGCAAAGAGCCAAAGGGTATGCTTCAACTGCGTAATACTATCGCCGACCAGGTTTGAATTTACTGACCCGTCGAAAACCGACATGTCAAAACTGCCTTCTGCAAGTTCTGCCACGCAAGACAACGACTGCTCACGGGCCTCCACGTGTTTTTGAATCATGGCATTGACATCTCTGGCGATAGCCGCAAATGCCCCTTCAAAATGATTCTCCACCACAAACGCAGACAATTCACACTGCTGCTGTTTTTGGGACATGGCGGCAATCTCTGATTGGAGCGCCTGTATCGTGCAGGCCGCTTGGCGCAATCCTTCAGAGAACGGCTGCCGCACAGGCCCATCCGCCAAAAGCTCCTGCAAATCCCCTCGTGCAAGCTGCGCAACAGCAACCGCCTGTGCATGGCTAGTGGCGGCGATGCGCTCTAATGCCGCCGTCAATGTGCCATATGTATCTCCCGCACGGTTTTCAAATTGCATATCTGTATCGCCGCGTGCAAGCTGCTCGGCAGCCTCCACGATCACGCGTAGCCGCTCCGCCTTTTCTTCCGCTTTTCGCCGGTCACGTCTGGCGACAATCAGAACAGAAATCGCCAGCACTGCCAAGACGACAGGAATATTCCATAGCAGCATCCTCTGGCCACCGGCCTTGTCCCCCAATACCGCCAAAAGAACGCTGACGATATCTACAATACCAATCAGCGCACCGATAAACACAACTGTTTTTAGTGCCCCCTGCGCCATTGAGGAGGGCTGTTCTTTTTCATTTTGTTTCATTCCAGCAAAACCCTTTCGTTCATGTATCATTGTCTGGATGTTGTAAGGATGGAGAATAAGGGCGTGTAGTAGTAATGAATCTATTTCACATTATATTGTATTCAATCAAAAAAATCCATGGCTTTTTCTTTACAAAAAACAATAATTTCTTTGCCCTGCCTCATAAAAAAGGATTGCGACAGGCAAACAGGCCGGATGCAAACACATCCAGCCTGTTGTCAAAAAGGGGCTTTAAAGAACCCCATCTATGCTTTTATAGAGATAAGCAGACCCTCAGTGATGATTCCGATGGAGCCTGTGATGATCTTCTCCAAGGATATTGCCGTAGACCGTGGAAAGCACCGGATTTTCCTGCGAACGGCGTATCTGCGTTTCACTGTCCGCATGGTACAACCCTTTAGCACGCGCGACGCGCGTCTCTGCCGACTGTGGCCCCGGCTGCCCGCCGCCGCCGATGCAGCCGCCGGGGCAGGCCATCACTTCCACAAAGTCATACTGCCGTTCTCCTGCCTGCATCTGCCGAATCAACCGTTCTGCGTTGCTCAGGCCGTGCACGACGGCCACATGCACTTCTCGTCCGTCTATCGTAGCCGATGCTTCCTTTACCCCGTCCATGCCGCGAACACCGGTGAACGCCACCCGCTGGAGCGCATCATAATCGTCGTCAACAGACAGGTTCCGCAATACCGCTTCGGTGACGCCGCCGGTCACGCCGAAAATCACACCGGCACCGCTGGTCAGACCAAACGGCATGTTGGTTGCTTCCGGCTCAAGCGAGAGGAAATCAATGCCGCTTTCTCGAATCATGCGCGCAATCTCCTGCGTGGTCAGCACGACGTCGATATCGTTTCCCGTTTCGGCAATCATCTCGTCCCAGCCGGCCTCAATTTTTTTGCTGGTACAAGGCATGACCGCCACACTGAACGTTTTTTTGCCATCCTTCGCATCCTTGTCCGTGAAATAATCGCGCAGCACCGCGCCGAACATTCCCATGGGCGACCGGCAGGAGGAAATATTGCCGGCAAGTTCGGGGTGCCGGTTTTGGGCATAGGTCACCCAACCGGGGCAGCAGGAAGTGAACATGGGAAATTTGCCGCCGTTTTGCAGGCGATCCAGCAATTCCGAGCCTTCTTCCTCCACCGTCAAATCGGCGCCCAGCCCGGTATCGTACACCTCATCGAAACCGAGCATCCGCATGGCGGCGACCAGCTTGCCAAGGTTTACATCGCCGGGTTTCATATCAAATTCCTCGCCGATAGCCACCCGGACGGCAGGCGCAATCTGTGCCACCACACGGACATTCGTGTCTTGCAGCGCATTCCATACGGGTGCAGTGTCGTCCCGCACCGTAATGGCGCCGGTGGGACAGACACTTGCACATTGTCCACAGCCCACACAGCCTACTTCGCCAAGGCCTTTGTGGAACGCCGTGGTAACTTCCATATCCGAACCGCGGTAAGCGAACGCCAGCGCACCCACGCCCTGCACTTCGGAACACATGCGCACACAGTCGCCGCAGAGGATGCATTTCTGCGGGTCACGCAGGATCGCCGGGCTGCTGGTGTCCTGCGGCAGGGGGCGCACCTCCTGCGGAAAGCGCACTTTGCGCACGCCAAAGCGCAGTGCCAGCTCCTGCAATCTACATGCACCGCTCTTTTCGCAGGTGGTGCAGTCGCGGTTGTGGTTGGAAAGCAGCAGTTCCAGAATCATGCGGCGGTATTTGCGCAGCCGGTCCGTGTTGGTGTGGATTTCCATCCCGGCTTTGGGCGGGGTAGAACAAGCGGCCATTGTACGGCCGCGGCTGTCCTCCACTGTGCACATACGGCATGCGCCATACACGCTCATACAGGAATAATAGCAGAAGGTTGGCAGGTCGATGCCTGCTTTACGCACCACTTCGAGCAGGTTCTTTTCGTTGTCCAGTTCGACCCGGCGGCCGTCGATTACGATACTCTCCTTCATGCTTTACGCCTCCTCGATTGCGTGGAACGGACAGCTTGCGATGCATGCACCGCATTTGATGCATTTCTGGGTGTCGATGGTGAACGGCGATTTGATTTTACCTGAAATCGCGCCCACCGGACAAATGCGGGAACATTTACTGCACCCCTTGCAGGCCTCGGGATCAATGACATAGATGCTCATGGCTTTGCAGGTGTGCGTGGGACATTTTTTATCGCGCACATGGGCGACATATTCGTCACGGAAATACCGCAGGGTGCTCACCACCGGGTTGGCTGCCGATTTGCCCAGACCGCAGAGCGCGGTGTTGCTGATGGTGTCCGCCAGTTCCTCAAGCATATCGAGGTCCTGCATCTCGCCCTTGCCTTCCACGATACGGTTAAGGATCTCCAGCATCCGGCGGGTACCCTCGCGGCAAGGCACACATTTGCCGCAACTCTCGTTCTGCGTAAAATTCATGAAGAAGCGCGCCACCTCCACCATGCAGGTGTCTTCGTCCATGACAACCAACCCGCCGGAACCGATCATTGCACCCACTTTTTTGAGCGAATCGAAATCCAACGGCAAGTCAAGATGCTCAGTGGTCAAGCAGCCGCCGGACGGGCCGCCAATCTGCACCGCCTTGAATCCTTTTCCGCCCCGGATGCCGCCGCCGATGTCAAAGATAACCTCGCGCAGCGTGGTGCCCATCGGCACTTCAATCAGGCCGGTGTTGTTGACATTGCCGGAAATGGCAAACACCTTGGTACCCGGGCTGTTTTCAGGCCCGATGCCGCGAAACCATTCGCCGCCGTTTTGCACAATACGCGCTACGTTCGCGAACGTTTCCACATTGTTCAGCACGGTGGGGCGGCTCCACAGGCCATGTTCGGTGGTGCGGGGCGGCTTAACGCGCGGCATCCCGCGTTTGCCTTCGATAGAGGCGGTAAGCGCGCTGCCTTCGCCGCAGACGAACGCCCCCGCGCCGCGGTTGACCTGAATATCGAACGAGAACCCGGAGCCGAGGATATCCCCACCCAGCAGCCCGCAGGCCCGGGCGGCATCAATGGCTTTGTTCAGCCGTTCCACCGCCACGGGATATTCGGCGCGCACATAGATGTAACCTTGTGTTGCTTTGGTTGCATAGCCCGCAATCAGCATGCCTTCCACAACGCTGTGGGGGTCCCCCTCCATGACGCTGCGGTCCATAAACGCGCCCGGATCGCCCTCGTCACCGTTGCAGACCACAAATTTGACTTCGTCGGGGCGTGACAGTACCTGTTCCCATTTGCTGCCCGTTGGATATCCGCCGCCGCCGCGCCCGCGCAGGTTGGACAGCTTGATGAGCTGACAGACCTCCGCCGGCTGCATGGTGAACAGCGCTTTCCGGAGCGCCTGATAACCGCCCATGGCGATGTATTCGTCAATGGATTCAGCGTCGATATCGCCGCAATGGTGGAGCACCAGACGGGTCTGCCGGCTGTAGAACGGGATGTCCTCCTGCTTGGCAACGGTCTGTTCGCCTTCTTTGTAGAGCAGTCGATCCACCGGTTTGCCGCCGAACAGTGTGGTTTCAGCGATTTCTTCGGCATCGCCGGGTTGGACGCGCAGGTAAAGGTATCCAGCCGGCTCGATGCGCACAATCGGGCCCATCTCACAGAAACCATGGCAGCCGCTCTTGTGGATACCGATGCCGTGTTCCGGTTCTTTTTCCATACAGATGTCCACCAGCAGACCCTTTTCGGCCACAATGGCGCGCAGCCTGTCGTACAGCTCCAGCGAGCCGCCCGCCAAACAGCCTGTACCTGCGCAGACGGACACGCGCATTCGCTGTTTGTCCATCACTTCCCCCGCCTGACGGGCAAATACATCCAATTGCTCCGCTGTTTGCAGTCTCATTCTTTTGCCTCCCCGCGCAAGCCGCTCACTACCTCAAGCGCCGATTCCGGCGTCATCTTCGGGTGCACATGGTCATTCACAGTCATTACCGGCGCCAACCCGCACGCACCCAGACAGGACACCGTTTCCACCGTGAACAGGTTGTCCTCTGTGGTGGGCTTTTCTGCGCTCACCCCTAAGTGTTCGCGCAGGGCATTCAGGATGGGAATAGATTTACGCACATGGCAGGCCGTTCCGTCGCAAACTTTAATGACATACCGACCTTTGGCGGTCAGTGAAAAGTTCTTATAAAATGTAGCAACGCTGAAAATTTCTCCTTCGGATATGCCTGTGCGTTCCGACACACGTGTCAACGCGTCCCCAGGCAGGTAGTGACATGCTTCCTGAATTTCTTCCAGAATGGCAATCAATGCCGACGGAGAAGCATTATGTCTGTCCACGATGGCATCCACCGTTGTAACAGTCTGTTCTATGGTCATAAAATCGTTCCTCCTTTTTACTGCGATAAAGCAAATATTAGCAAACATTACACAGAAATAGTT
>NZ_JBDNLG010000054.1:0-19846 GCF_047718355.1 Ethanoligenens sp. | reverse complement strand
GGTTTAAGAAACAACAAGCAGAAAGGAAATCGCCATGAGTGCATCGTATGTTTTAAAAAGCACTTCTATTTTTGACGGTGTGTCCAACAGCCCGATCAGCGGCGGAGTTGTCATTGAGAAGAATCGTATAAAAGGTGTGTATGCCGAAAATGAACTGATGCCTTTCATCGGCAAAAACACCAAAGTTCTTGACTTTGACGACAAGCTGATTATGCCCGGTTTTATTGATTCCCACACGCATACCGGGCAGGCTATGGATTACGAAGACGAGACTTTCTGTATTGACATCGGCGCAGCAAAAACATTTCCCTCACTTGCCAAAATGATGCAGGATTGGGGTGCAAAGCACCCGGAGGCCAAAATCATTTTCGGAACCAATTATAACTTCTTCAATCTTGAAGACCGGCACATCCCTACGCTTCAGGACATGGACGCGTATTTCCCCGATCGTCCGGCGCTTTTGCAAACCTGGGAAATCCACTCTGTGTATGCCAACTCCAAAGCACTGGCCATGGCCGGCATCACAAAGGAAACGCCCGACCCAAACAATGGGATCGGCAAAGATGAAAACGGCGAGCTGAACGGTGTGATAAACGACACGGCCGCTTTCGCGTTGCAGCGGATTTTAATGCGTCCGTTGGAGGAACGAGAAGCATCGCTTGTACACTTCATGAATGAGCTTAACCGATATGGGATTACATCCGTAGGCGATCTTTTCCCTTGCGGCCCGGAAAAGCCCTATGCCCTGTATAAGGCCGTGGAGGACAAACTAACCGTCCGTATCCATTTTTACCCGGAGTTGCTCTCGTTCACTCCCCAAGACATCTCTTATTACAAGACCAACTTCAACACACCCATGCTGCAGTTTTCCGGACTGAAAAATCTGATAGACGGCGTCATTTCCGTACATACCGCCTGGATGACCGAACCGTATGCGGACGACCCACTGACCTCCGGTTTTCCTGCTGTCCAGCCCGAAATAGTACGCGAGAAAATGCTGGAAGCACTTGGCATGGGAGTGAATGTGCGTATCCACACCATTGGTGATAAAGCGGTGCATTATGTGCTGGATGTCTACGAAGAAGCCGAGAAGAAATTTGGGCGGCTCCCGCGGCGCAACGTGATGGAACACCTTGAGTATGTGCTGGATGAAGACATTCCTCGTTTTGCACAGCTCGGCGTTGTTGCTGACATGCAAGGACGCCACATTACCTTTTATGTGGATGAGGCCGCACGCATCATGGGCGAAGAACGCGCCAAACTAGCGTTCCGTTGGCGCGATATCTACGATACCGGGGCAGTCATTGGAACCGGAACAGATTATCCGGTTATCCACTTCAGCCCGTTCCCCGGCATCTATGCGGCCATGACCCGCAAGCTGGAAAACGGATATCCCGAAAGCGGTTGGCTGCCTGAGCAGTGCATGACTTTGCCGGAAATGCTGAAGATCTGCACCATCGGTTCCGCCTGTGCTCTTAACCGCGACGAAGATCTCGGCACATTGGAACCCGGTAAGCTGGCGGATATCACTATTCTCGACCGCAATCTGTTCAAAATTCCAACAGATGAAATTCTAGATACAATGCCCGTTATGACCATGGTGGACGGCAACATCGTATTTCAAAGATAAGCTGTTTACACCGGGCATCCATTCATATTAAAAAGAAAGAGGAACACACACATGCGCAAAGTAACCGTAGCAGCTACACAAATGACCTGCACATGGGATCCTGTCGAGAACATCGCCAACGCGGAGAAACTGATTCGCCAAGCGGCTGCGGCGGGTGCACAGATCATCCTGCTTCAAGAATTGTTTGAGCGCGTATACTTTTGCCAAGAAACCCGGCCGGAATTTTTCGACTTTGCTACCGAGATGGAAAACAATCCGGCGGTACAGCATTTTGCCAAAATTGCGAAAGAGCTGCAGGTCGTACTTCCTATCAGCTTTTTTGAAAGAAAGAACAAAGGCAAATTCAACTCCATTGCAATAATTGACGCTGACGGATCCGTGCTCGGCACTTATCGCAAAATGCATATCCCATACAGTCCTGGTTACAAAGAAAAATACTATTTCAGCAACGGCGATCAAGGCTTTAAAGTATGGGACACGAAGTATGCGCGGCTTGGCGTTGCAATTTGTTGGGATCAGTGGTTCCCGGAGGCCGCACGGTGCATGGCGCTCAAAGGCGCAGAGATTATTATGTACCCCACTGCCATCGGCTCTGAACCGCAGGACGCCGGCATTGATTCCTGTCCACACTGGCAGCGCGTTATGCAAGGCCATTCTGCCGCAAACATGGTGCCGATCATAGCGTCCAATCGAATCGGTGTTGAAAAATTTCCGGATTCAGAGATTAAATTTTATGGTTCCTCGTTCATCACAGACTGCACCGGCGACAAAGTTGAAGAAGCAGATCGTGAAACCGAGACGGTGTTAACACACACATTTGATTTAGATGCCATAGAAACAAAACGGTCCTTTTGGGGTCTCTTTCGGGATAGGCGTCCGGAATGGTATACACCCATTATGACGTTGGACGGGGAAAGCAGCAAAAACTGATTACAATTTTGGAGATGAGCCTTTCCCGGTTCGGTGAACAAAAACATGTTCAGAAAAGCAAAGGAAATCGCGGACTTTGGCAGCATCCAATATAGGTCAATGTTTCATCATAGCGCAGCGTCCAGACAACGGCAACCATAGCAGTTAAAAACCCCGCAAACCTGTTTTAATACAGGGCTTGCGGGGTTTTTTAGCAGAGTGTTTGTCATATCGGTGACCTCGCACTGCACTCTGGTAGTTTGTGCAGAATGCTCTATGCCCAACGCCAGCACCATTGGCTTTTCCACAGAGGAATGGCATCGGTAATTGTGGATTGGAATTTTCACTCAATGAGATGTTCAAATTTTCAACCATCGTTTAAAAATAAATGCTATGGTTTTGGCTATAATCACTATTAAGAGGTGATTTGTTTTGGGCGAGTTCTTAAACGCAGCTATTAGAGCATTGATTGGTTTCACAATCCTTCTACTATTTACACGCCTCACAGGTAAAAAGCAACTCAGTCAGATGACCATATTCACATATATCACCGGAATCACACTTGGCAGCATGATTGGCGAGATGGTTATTCATGGCGGTGTTGAGTTTATGGAAGAGATCGAGGCTATGGTACTCTGGGGCGCTTTCAGTTTTATAGTGGAATATGTTGGACTAAAAATTCCATTTATGCGCGTGGTGCTGGATAGCGAACCAGCCATTGTAATCAAGCACGGTGAAATTCAAGTCAAAGAGTTACGTAAAATGCGACTAAATATGGATGACTTAACGATGTTATTGCGTGAAAAGGATGTATTTACGATCCGGGATGTTTGGTATGCCATCTTAGAACCTCATGGCGAGCTGAGCATTGTTAAAAAAGCAGCGAAACAATCCGTATTGATGGAGGATATAGGTCTACAGCCACAAGATCCATCTTATCTGCCGGGTGAGTTGATTACAGATGGAACACTCATAAGAAAAAATCTTTTGGAGTTTGGAAAAACGGAGGCATGGCTTATACAAGAACTATCTAAGCGAGGTATTACATCTATAAAACAGGTGTTTTATGCAGAATTGTCTGAGGATGATACATTATTTATTCAAAAAAAGTAAATGTTGCAGGAAGCGTATGGCTGCACAGAAAGGTACCGTATATCACGGCACCTTTCTGTGCAGCCATTTTGTTATCGTCAAACACTATGCGTCTGAAACTTTCTTTACTTTGAAAATGGAGAGTCTTCCCGGCGGACAAAAGTGCCTTGGCTATGGCCGCAGACCGGACAGATTTGAGGCGCTCCGGTAGCTTTATAAATGTAGCCGCAGTTTAAACAAATATATTCAATGGGAGTATCATTTTGAGATAGTCTATTGTTTTGCATTAACTGTGCATATCGAGCGAAACGCTGGCTGTGCACTTGCTCAATTTCAGCAATCATAAAGAAAGAATTTGCAATGTCAGGAAATCCCTCTGCATTAGCCTTATCACCGAAGGATTTGTAAATCGTATCGTGCTCGGCGGCTTCACGCTTTGCGGCAAGTTGTAAAAGCTCTAAAATATTATCTGAATTATCGACAGGGTAGTCGGCGCTCAGCGAAATCTCCTGTCCATTGAACTCCTTTAAGTGATTATAGAATACCTCAGCATGTTCCTTTTCCTGACTTCCGGTATAATGGAAAAGCCAGTATAAAACCTCAAGAGTTTGCTTTTTTGCCTTGCTTGCAGCAAATTCATACCGCCGCCAAGCTTGGCACTCTCCTGCAAAAGCCTTTAAAAGGTTCTCTTTTGTAATGCTGTCTTTTAGAGCAACCATTTTTATTCCTCCTTAATTTTTCTTGCAATATCTCCAAACTTATACAGCAGTAGTATTGCCAAATTTTCATGGTTTATAAGAATCGGAACGTATGTACAAAATAAATGATCAATTTTCTATTCGTACGCATCATCACACCGACAAAAAAGAAAATCGGCAATATCTCTCAAGCCGTTGCCGGAAAGATATTGCCGATAGATTTGCTGAGCGATTTCCACCTGTTTAAATACTAAAGGAAATGCGGCTTATTTGTGGGCTCCTTGCCTGCGAAGAATCGATAACGGGACTTCGGGATCGTTGGATGTGACCAGCACGATGCCTGCGTTGATGGATTTTTGCAGAGATTCCGCGTCGTTTACGGCCCAGGACCAAGGCGCGATCCCCATATTCAGGTATTCTTCCGAGAGGCTTTGCGTGACCCTGTCCATGGGGATGCCGACACTGGAAAGCAGAGAACGCGTGCCGTCCGGACCATCCTCAAAATGGGCAAGCATGTTGTCTGGAAACCCTTGGGTTTTGAACCCATAGTCCCGCCGGGCATCTTTGAGGATATCGGCGTCGAAACAGGTGATCCAACTGCGTTCGGTCAAGCCGAATTCCTTTAGCATGGAGACTGTCAGGTGCAGAGCCTCGGCTGTCTTTTCCTTGATTTCGACATTGAGCAACAAATCTGGATACGGCGACACCAACTCTAGATATTCCCGGAAGGTGGGAATGCGGACGCCTTCGTATGCGCTGGAGAAACGGATGCCGGCATCCAGCTTCAGAACTTCTTCAAGCGTTTTGTCGCGGACAAAACCCGTGCCGTCGGTTGTGCGGTCGACGGTGTTATCGTGGATGACGACCAGATGTCCGTCTTTAGTGAGGTTGAGGTCCATTTCGATCATATCCACGCCGAGCTCGATCGCTTTTTGAAAAGACACCATTGTGTTTTCAGGACGAATGGCCATACAGCCCCTGTGGCCGGCCACCAGTATCTGGCGTTCTGTTTGCATGTGTACGTTCCTTTCGTTCAGAAAGCGGAAGTTCTGCGGAAACGGGTTTATTGTTGCAGACTCTGCTCGATTTGCTTGCGAAGCTTTGTCAGCGTATCCGGGATGGACGCGTTGTTGTACATAATGGCCTGAATGGCTGCTTCGTCTTCTTTGTTGATGTCCGGCCAAACGACGGTTTTATTGGTATCCATCGCATACTGTAATTGGTCGTAGGCAACTTTATAGTTGGCATCCTGTTTCCACAGGTCCTGGAACTGCTGGGATTTGACCATTGTTGTGGTCGTGGGCAGATAGCCGGAAAGGGCAACGAACTGCTGCAGGCCTTTGGAATCCGTCAGCATCCACTTGATAAACTCCCACGCGGCCGCTTTGTTTGCGGATTTGGCCGGGACGACGATATTTGCGCCGCCGGTTGGGGTAGCGTATTTCTGCTCTTTGGGGAGGAATGCGGTTTGAATCTGGAAAGCACCGTTCACGGCCTTTTTTAAGCCACCGTAGGAACCGGTGGAAGTCCACAAAATACCTACCTTGCCGCTGGTAAACATCTGGTTGGCGGTCGTGCCCGAACCCTGCGTGGGCGGATAGTACAGGGCGTTGGTATTCTGCAAGTTCTTCAGGAAACCGAACACTTTGTTGCCGACGGCATCGGTATAGCCGACGGAAGAGCCTTTGTCATTGAGGAACTTTCCGCCTGCCTGCATCACCATCGCCATAGGATACCAGGTGTCAAAGGGCATCGTCATGCCATAGCGGGTGACTTGGTCACCGTTCTTTTCCACCAACGCGTTGGTCACGGTTTTCAACTCGTCCCATGTTTTAGGCACTGCGAGGCCTTTGGAATCGAGCAGCGTTTTATTGACATACATAATCGGGGTGGAACGGTTAAAGGGGATAGCGTTCAAATGGTTGTCAAAATAGGAGTGGCCGGTGAGTCCCTTTACGAAGATGTCGGTGGAAACCTTCGAGTTTTTGAAGTAGGGATTCAAGTCCACCAGCGCATTGTTGTTTGCAAAATACTGGACGTATGCGCGCTCGACCATGTCTATGTCCGGCACACCGCCAGAGGCGATGGCCTGCTGCAGTTTGGTGTAGCCGTCGTCATAGCTGCCCTGATAGGTGGCGACTACCTGGATGTTGGGATGCGTGTCGTTGAAAGCCTTGATGACGGTATTGAGGTAGTCGAGATTGGATCCGCTCAACTCGTGCCAGAACTGTACGGTGTACTTTTTGCCGGATTCCAAGGCGTCCACCTTGGTTGGGTTAGACGTCGAGCCGGAGCTGGACTGTGTACAGCCGGCGAACGCCAAGACCAGCGCCGCCGCGGCCAGCAGCAGGGAAATTCTGCGTTTCTTTTTCATTTTCATGATCCTTTCTCATTTGGCTGCCTGTCTGTGGATATATGTTCCATATCGCAAGATACTGAAACCGGTGGAGGGGACGACATAAGAAGGGGGTCTATTTGATGCCTGTGCCAATGAACGCGCGTAGAATCTGCTTGGCACACAGGATATACACAATCAGGATAGGCAGCACCAGGATGACGTTTCCCGCCATTACGACGTGCCACTGGGTAACGCCTTCTGTTTCTTGCAACATCTTGATGCCTAGCGGCAGGGTGCGGACGTTGGTGTCGTTGGTCATGACAAGGGGCCAGAAATAATCGTTCCAATGCGCGACGAAACTGAACAGTGTCACGGTCGCCAGTGCCGGCACCGACATCGGGATCATCACGCGCAAGATAACCCAAAACTCGCTTGCGCCGTCGACGCGGGCGGAATCAATCACTTCCTCCGGCACCTGCATGAAGTATTGCCGCAGCAGGAAAATGCCGAAGGCGTTGGTCATGAACGGCAGGATTTGGGGCAGAAGGGTATCGATCAGGCCCCACTTGCTCATCAACAGGTAAAGTGGGATGAACGTGACTTGCCCCGGAATCATCAGTGCCAACAGCACGATTCCGAACAGCACCCGCTTGAACGGGAACGTATATTTGGCAAACGCGTATGCGGCCGGCACCATCACACAGAACTGGATAAGAATGATTGACAGTGTGATTACTATAGAGTTGATGCCGTAGGTGAGGAACGGCCCGCCCCGCATGGCTTTAATATAGTTAATGAACTGGAGGCTGCTGGGAAGCAACGCCGGCGGATAGGCCATCATCTCGCGGAAGGTTTGCAGCGAGACGGAGATCATCCACAAAAGCGGCACGATGAAAATAAAAAGAAACAGCGCTTTAACCGGTTTCTCCAGCACAGCCGCTACAATTTTACGGACCATCACGGTCCTTCCCTTTTCCGACGTGGTCATTGATAATAAACCCTCTTGGACAGCGATCGGAAATAACACCAGGTCAGCAGGCCGATAAGCGCCATAATGACAACGCCGACCGCCGACGCATAACCGACGCGTGTGCTTCGAAACTGGTATAGGTAGTACATCAGTGTGTTGGTCGCATTGTCCGGCCCGCCGCCAGTCATGACCTGCACCATGTCAAACACTTTGAACGAGCCGATGGTCATCGTTACCAAAATAAAGAATAGGTGCGGAGAAATCAGCGGCAAGACGATGCGGAAATACAAATGGAACCCCTTGGCATTGTCGAGCTGCGCCGCTTCCAGAATGCTGGTGGGGATGCTCTGCAGTGCGGCGATGAGCATAAGCGTGTAATAGCCGACGGATTTCCACACCGAAACGATGATAATCGACAACAGTGCGGTCTGCGAACTGGTCAGCCACAGCGGGGTTGGGAGCCCAGCGGCGCGTAAGGCGGCATTGAGCAGGCCTTGATCTGGGTTCATGATCCACATCCACACCAGCGCGACCGACACCATGGAAATGATGTGCGGCGTGAACAGACCTGCCTGTACAAGTTTGTTGACGACGGAGCCTTTGTTCAGCCAGATGGCCAAAAACATGGAAATGACGGTTGTAAAGACCACGACACAGATGGTGTAGATGACCGTGTTGATCAGTACTTTGTAGAAATCGGCGTCTTGAAACATACGCGTATAGTTTTGCAGCCCGACGAATTTGCTCATCGCTTCATTGAGAATGTTGTAACGGAAGAAGCTGAACCGGATCAGGCCAAATACAGGGTAGAGGTAAAACACCGCCAACCCGGCCATGGCGGGCAAAATCATCAGGTATGGTTTAGCAAATCTGCGCAGCTTTTTCTTTGCTGCGGCGGTGCTTGTGCGGTGGATGACAGCGGTTTTAATCAGATCGTTGACCAATGGGATATTCTCCTTTCAGATATGCAGCAATCCTTGAGCCGTGTGTTCGTCCGTCACGAGCACGTTGGCATAGCCGCCGGTCAGTGCGCCGTGGATGGGGAGGATTTTTTCTTTCCCGCCGGAGACGAGAATGCTGTGTTTTTTTTCCCGCAGGTGATGCAGTGGAATCCCGATGCTTCGGTCGTCGAAATTGCTGTCCACGATATTCCCGCTGCTGTCAAACAGTCTGGCACACACGTCGCCGACCACGCCGCGCCGGTGCAGCTTTTCCACTTGTTCTTCCGTGAAATAACCCGCCTCCACCAGTGAGGATTTCACCCCAAACCGTCCTACGGAAAAGATAGCGATTTGCGATTGTTCGGCAAGCTCCAGCGCACGGGCAACCCCCTTATCCTGCTCAATGGCTTCTTTGATTTCCGGTGAGTCGACAATTGCGGGCAACAGCATGAAGTGAGGTTTGAAATTGAATGCGCGGGCAAATTTCAAAATAATTTCCTGGACGGAAGCCTCACGGTTGACGGTGGGAAAGCCGCCGTAGAGCTGGGTGATAATGCCGCCGGAGCAATCTTTCCGCATGAGTTTGTTTGCGACCATTTGCAGTGTTTTCCCCCAGGCGACACCGATGATATCGCCGCTCTGGACGGTAGCGAACAGGTAACGTGAGAGTGCAGCCGCAATTCGTTCAAGCGTCATGTCATATTCCGCGGCCCGTATGGGAACGACAATTGCTTTGTTTAGCCTGTATTTTGTACGAATGGACTGTTCAATCGTGCTTTCCGTTTCAAGCGGGTCGTTGATTTCGATTCGAACGATGCCGAGTGTTCGGGACTCGATCAGCAGTTTAGAAACATAGGATCTGGAAATGTTGAGCCGTTCCGCGATTTCACGTTGCCCGATATTGTGTTCATAATACATTTTTGAAATTTGCACGATGAGATTGGTTTTTTCATAATTGTTCATTGCATTTTACTCACTTATAAAGACAGATCTGTCATATTTCCCGGCATCAGTGTCAAATGCTATAAACTTATAGCATTTGACACTGATGCGGTATAAAAAGCCTGCGGATTTCTTAATCCAAGTTCATAATAAAGATTTTTCGGGGTGGATTCCATCAGTTTTATGTCAAATAAAAATATGATTTGTGTAAAGATATTCTGCAGGAGAAGGAAACCTCGGGGGTTATACTACAGCAATTCTTCTATTTACATGTCTTTTACTTAGCCGTTACAAAAAATACATAGTTGCAATGTCAACTAAAGTATATACTACGTCTTGTATTGTGTTTTGGTTGGCGTATTGAAGGGAGATATTATGAAAAGACAGATTGCAACCATCTTGACATTTTTGATTTTAGGAGCAGGATTTACAGGGGCTGCAAGTGCATCATCTACCGCATCACCGGTAAAAATTAATTCAACTGCTGATATGACCCATTCACTCGGCTTGACTGGTGTGGCAAATGCCCGTGACTTAGGTGGATATAAAACCACCAATGGGGAAACAGTCAAAAGCGGCATACTTTTGCGCACTGCTGCATTGAGTAGCGCTACCGATACAGATATCAAAAATCTGACGAATGTCTATGATCTGAAACAAATTGTTGATTTCCGCACTGACAGCGAGATCGCTTCCGCGCCAGATCCTACGATTGCTGGTGTAACAAACACACATATTAGTATCATTAAATCAACTTCTTCGACAACTTCGTCAGCCGTTACATCAAGCGCCACATCCAGTACCGCGCAGAATTCACTTTCACAGATGGTCGCAATGATAAAAGCCATGGGCGACCCCAATGCTTATATGGAGAACACTTATTCTCAAATGGTCACATCCGACTACTCCATCTCTGGGTACAAGGATTTCTTTAATATTTTGCTGAACCGTCAGAGTGGATCCATCCTGTATCATTGCACGGCTGGCAAGGACAGAACAGGCGTTGCCTCCATTCTTTTATTGAGTGCTCTTGGTGTTGATAAAAACACGGTCATTCAGGATTATTTGCTTACAAACCAGTTTGTTCAGTCCACTGTAGACGCAACCGTAAAGGCCGCCGCTGCGGCAGGCGCTGATCAAAGCACACAAGATGGAATTCGTATATTGAGTACAGTGGATGTGAATTGGGCAAATTCAATTTTTGATGCCATCAACACAAAAGATGGTTCTATGAGTCAATACCTTAATAAAGAGATGGGGCTTACGCCCGATAAAATTTCCCAGCTTAAATCCATGTACTTGGAATCCTCATCCAATACTTCGGATACAGCTACATCCAGCACAACATCCACAACAGCGTCTAATGCGACATCTTCTAGTACTACTGCAACCCCCAGCACATCCAACGCATCCAGTAAAACCTCGAACCCCAAAACCGGCAGCGATATGCCTATGGCTGCTCATAGTGCTGGTTTCCTGTTGTGTGATATAATTGCAGGCGGGATCATTATTGTTATTATGCTTCAAAGGCGCAAATCAGCTAAATAAAACGTCTTAGAAAGAGTCACGTTATACGGCTAAAGGTATAGGGCTGTATGTGATAAGCTTTCCTTTTTTATATCTGAACCCGAGCTTCAATTGAGGATTAAAGACCCAAAAATCATTGATGTTGCTCTAATCATCACGTGTCGAAAAGTCAATCATTCCAGATTGATTTTAGGGGTTGCATAGGTGGTGACATAATTTGCCCAGTCGGTCACCGTCTTCATGTGATTGATAGCATCGTAGGTGTAATGGACAGCCTTACCGTCCGGGTAGGTAAGGGTTGTCGGACTGCACGCCGCGTAATAGGCATATTGGACCATGTTTTCCGACAAATTGATATATTTTGTCACGCGGTTGAGCGCGTCATATTGGCGCGTGATGATACCGTTTCCTATTTTAATCGGCAGTTTAAAGACAAGTTTCACATTACGCCCAATGCGTGTCGGAAACGCAAAAAATAAAACCAACAGCCATCCCATGAATGATAACTGTTGGTTTTTTATAGTGTGTCCAGAGACACGTGGCAAGAATAGGTTTTTTGTCAGGGAATCGCTTATGCACGGTTCATACTGAAAAAAACAGCTTCAGTCAAAGTTGCCTTTCCATTTACGGCTACTTTGGTTTGAACAGCATCTTCATCCAAATAGGTTCTCAGTGCGAACGCCTCAACGCCCGCATTAATGAACAGCTCCATAGCGGAACGGTCTGAAAGGACGCGCAGCTGCAACTTTGTGGCGTCCGCCAGTGCCACTTGCCGGATGGGGTTCTCCGGTGCGTAGCGGGAATGCGAGCGGTCGACACGCAGTATTCCATCAGCAAAGGAGATAATGATAGATTGCTTTTGGTTTTGCCGTAAATAAATTGTGACAGTTTGCGCTTGGGTCGTGTCAAAGGTGAGTTGCATATCATAACAATCACCTGAAAACCCGGGCAGCAATAGGGATTCATTCTCCAGTGTCAGCATCTCAATTGTTCGCTTGCTGCCACGCAGCGCCTGCAGCTCAACAGCCGGCTGTTGATGGATCTTGCCGTTTTTCAATTGCAATTCGCGCGGAACGGTCAGGCAATGCATCCAGTTTTCCGTTTTGGAAGGCTGGTCTTCTTCGTCCGGCATGCCCATCCACCCTATAAGCAGGGTGCGGTTGCCTGCATGGACGACTTGCGGAGCGTAGAATTCAAACCCTTTGTCCAATTCCTCAAACGAGGTGCATCCGCAGAATGTGCGGATGCCTTCAAATGGGCCGGGGGCGACCACATAGCCGCATTGGAATCGATTTGCAAAATGCATCCCGTCTGCTTGCAGGCCTTGCGGACAGAACAAAAGAATAGCGTGTGTCTGCTGCTGTTCTGTATCATACAACGCAAAGAGATTGGGGCATTCCCACATATAACCAAACTGTCCAAGCGGGCTGCCGGTGTCAAACTGTAAGGCCCCGTCAAATTTCCAGGATAAAAGATCGGGTGAACGGTAAAGCAGTACCCGACCCTGCTCCGCGGTTGTTTGGGCACCCAGCACAAACGCATAAGCGTCTTTATCCGCAAAGACTTTTGGGTCGCGAAAATGGGCGGTGTATCCTTCTGCTGGACCGGAAATCAAAGGGTTTCCCGGATACTTTAGAAAATGCTCTCCGTCTTCCGAGACGGCCAGACATTGATAGACCTCCCGGTTTCCCGCAGCGTTTCGCACGTTGCCGGTATAGAGCAAGTGGATCTGCCCGTCTTTAATGATGGCACTGCCGGAGTAGCAGCCATTCCGATCATACCAATCGTCCGGAAGCAAAGCGGGGGGGAGATCTTCCCAATGAATCAAATCGGTAGAGCGCAGATGTGCCCATCCTATCCGTTTGCCTTCTGGAAAAAGCGGATTCCATTGATAGAAGACATGATACCACCCGTTGTCGTACAAGAGACCGTTTGGATCATTGATAAACGCGTCGGGAGAAAAAATATGGTATACGGGCTGATTGTTCATGTGCATCCTCTTAGTTCGCAGTAGGTGGCTTGCGTCCGTTATACGTTGACGACATCTTTGGCGACTGTTACGGGTTCGTCGTCCGCGTCCAGATCTTTATCTTGATAGATTACAAGGGTGATTACAAACGCAGCGCCAACCGCGATACCCATGCCGATGATGTAGTTAACCATGTTCCAGCCGCTGGTAATCGCGATGCCGGGGATGCCCGTTACGCCAAGCCCCTGCATACCGACCTTCATCAGGCCCATATACAGACCGCCGAGAGCGCCGCCGATGGCACCGCCGATAAACGGACGGCCATAACGCAGGTTGACGCCGAAAATCGCCGGTTCGGTGATGCCAAGGAAGCAGCTCAGTGAAGATGGAGCGGCGAGGGCTTTGACTTTTTTATTGCTGGTGCGGAAGTAGACTGCCAGCGATGCGCCGCCCTGCGCCACGTTTGCCATGGCCCAGATCGGAAGCAGAAAGTTGACATGAATGCTTGGATTTGCCAGCAGGCCCGCTTCGATTGCATGGAAGCTGTGATGGATACCCGTGATGACAATAGCGGAATACAGGCCTCCAAAGACCAGACCGGCAATCGGGCCTGCCGCGAGATACATGTCCTTCAAGCCGAAAGAGATGCCATTGCCGAGCAGGCGGCCAAGCGGTCCGATGAAAACAAGGGTGACAAACGCAGTGACAAGTACGGTGATAAACGGGGTGAGCAGTACATCCAGCACATTGGGTACGATTTTATGAACAAAGTGCTCGATTTTTGACATAACCCAAACAGCAAGCAGAACCGGAATAACCGTTCCCTGATACCCGACCATGGCGATATGGAGGCCGAAAATATTCAGAGTGGCTGCTTTCTGAAGTCCCAGATTCCAAGCATTCAAAAGATCTGGGTGGATCATGATTGCGCCGATGACGGCGGCAAGGAACGGATTGGCTTTAAATGTCTTGGCGGCGCTGAACGCTATAATCATGGGAAGGAAGATAAACGCCGCGTTGGAGAACATGTTCAGAAGCTGAAAGATGCTGCTTGTGGAACTGATGACCTTAAAACTTGTCAGGGTGTTGAGCAGACCCATCAACAGACCGCAGGCTACGATAGCCGGAATGATGGGGACGAAGATACCGGATAGCATCCGGCAAAAACGTTGCACAATGTTGAGCTTTTTCGCTGCGACAGCTTTTTGGTCTTCCACAGAGCTTTCGTGGATATGAGCGATTTGGGTCAGTGCGTCATAGGCATCGTTGACGGCGCCCTGCCCGATGATGACCTGATACTGTCCTGCACTTGAAAAAGCGCCTTTGACGCCATCCAGTGCCATGATTTTTTTTGTCTGCGCCTGCGCGTCATCTTTCAATACAAAGCGCAGCCGTGTGGCACAATGCGCCACACTGGTAATGTTTTCTTCGCCGCCAACCAGCGGAAGCAGATCGCTTGCTAATTTCTTGTAATCCATCTTCATTTCCTCCAGACATACGGGTGACTCTTGTGGTGTATGGTTCAGTTGCTGTGACGGGAACGGGTAAAGCAAAAGGTATCGATACCACATCGGACGCGCAACAGTTAGCTAGAACGTCAGAAACTGTTGGTCAATATAACGGTTGAACGCCATTGTGTAATCGATTCCATAAAGCACTATTGATAGTATACAACACAGTGCAACTGTATTAAATACACATAGTACATAAACATTTACAATAATATATGTGCAATATGTACAGATACAACCATGCGCGTGGAGGTATCAACTGCCTGCGTTTTGACATATCTATATGCATTTGCTATGCTTACAGCAATGCGGGAGCAAGACAACATACAAGCGAAGGAGGTGGTGTTTCTGAATATTCATGACATTGCAAAACTTGCCGGGGTTTCCAGCACCACGGTTTCCCGCTTTTTGAATAGCGGATATGTGAGCGACAGCAAGCGGGAGAAAATCCAAAAAGTCATTGACAAAACAGGATATACGCCCATGCTGGGTGCTCAAACATTGCGTACCAAACGAAAAAAACTGATTGGGGTAATTATCCCTAAAATCAGTTCGGAATCTGTCAGCCGTACTGTGGACGGTATCAGTGAGGCCCTTTCCGCACACGGCTATCAGATTTTATTGGGAAACACGGACAACAACCCTGAAAAGGAACTGGAGTATTTTTCAATCTTCCAAGCCAACACGGACGGTATTTTGTTCCTGGCAACTATTTTGACCGAGAGGCATCAAAAACTGCTGCGCGATCTGCAAACACCCCTGGTTGTGATCGGACAGACATTGGATTACTGCCCGTGCGTCTACTATGACGATTTTGGTGCGGCAAAGCAACTGACAGATTTGCTCATCCATTACGGCTGCCGCTGCTTGGGCTATATTGGCGTGACCAATGATGACCGCGCGGCGGGACTGGCACGGCAAAATGGATTTCTCGCGTCGGTAAGCGAGGCACATATGCAGATCCCGCCGGCGCGCATGGCGGTTGGTCCATTCAGCATGGCGTCCGGTGACCAAAATGTGAAAAAAATGCTGGAGGCATGTCCCGATTTGGATGGGCTTTTTTGTGCTACCGATTCCATTGCGGTGGGCGCGACGCAGGCCATCCGTGCTATGGGTCGCGATATTCCCGGGGAGATTTGTGTGGTCGGCATCGGCGATAGCCAGATTTCAAAGATTATTCAACCGCAATTAACAACCGTTCATTTCCATTACCGCACCAGTGGAATGAAAGCGGCAGAGATGCTTTTACATATGCTGGAGAACCATTTGCACAGTGACAAGAAACTGTCATTGGGGTTTGAAGTGATTGAGCGCCAAAGCTGCTGTCTATGAGCGCTGCCTTATCCAAATAAACATGAGATATGAGTGCTCGTCTTGCCGGATTCCGTACGGTTTTTAAAGCGTCTGCTGCCAGACCGTTGGCCGGCAGAGGCGCTTTTGTGACAGATACGGGAATTGTCTTTGAAGCACTGCACGGCCAGTTTGCCAGATATGTAAAAAATGGTATACTGGATACGGAAAATGCAAAAATTGAGAGGAGGATGGAAACATGGTTGGAAAATGGCAGAGCATGCAGCGCTTATTGGGCAGGTTCAGTTTGATTGCACTGGCGGTCATGATCGGTTTTCTGTATATGGGCGGGTTGCCCGCGCGGGCTGATACCGATTATTATCCAGCAGCATTTTACGGAAGCGCGTTCGACAATAGCTCGCAGGTCATTGTCGTCACAAATAACCCGATGAATAATGTGAACGCAACCGTTTCTGCTTATGAAAAAACAGGAAATGGATGGAAAATGGTTTTTTCCAATATCAGTGCGCTGATAGGGCAGAATGGGATGCAGTATGACAGTCTGCGCAGGCAGGATACCAACACGACACCGTCCGGGGTGTATGGCATTCCATTTGCCTTTGGATGGGCGCAGAATCCTGGCACAAAGCTGCCTTACCGGGTGGCGGACAGCAATTCGTACTGGGATGAAAATTCCGGTTCATCCACCTATAATCGCTGGGTGGAGGGCAATCCCGGCGGCGAGTGCGAGCAAATAGCCACGCAGCCCCTTTACAAATACGCGATGGCTTTGGATTACAATTGGAACCAGACGCCCGGCAAAGGGGCGGGAATCTTCATTCATATTAAGCCCCGGTATTATACCGGTGGCTGTGTGGGTGTGGGTGAGAGTGAACTGGTTCAATTAATGCAGTGGGTAGACCCGACACAAAATCCCAAAGTGTTGATTTGCCCACAGGCGGATTTCTCTCAATATTATTATGCGCAGGCTATTCCTGCCGGTCTGTCCGCCATTGATAGCCCGCAGGCAAACAGTATGCAGATGGACAGTGTGACGGTGAACGGCTGGGAGCTGGCGCACACCGGTGTCTCCCGTGTGGATTTTTATGTGGATAATGATCAGTGGCTGGGCTCCACAAACGCCTTGTATAAACGCGACGATGTGCAGGCGTCTGCCAACCAAGATGGTTACTACATTGACCCGGATAAATGTGGCTATTCATTTACGTTTAATACCCATATATTGAACGACGGACTGCATACGCTCATCACGGCGGGAATTGCCAACGACGGTACGGTGCAGTGGCAAACCCGTTCATTCTATACGCGGGGCGGTGCAATCACAGATATCGATTCTCCGCAAAGCACGGTGTATGGCGGGGATATATCGGTCAATGGATGGATGCTCAACCGTTCGGGTCAGCAGCGCGTCGATTTCTATCTGGATAATTTCAAGTGGCTTGGCAGCAACGATGGAGCATTTCAGACGCGCAATGATGTACAAGCTATTATGAATGCCGACAACCTCTTTTCACCGAATGGCACATTGAGCGGGTATCACTTTACGATACCGGCGGCCTCGATCGGCCCGGGCACACATACCCTCTATGTTGCGGGAATTGGAGCGGACGGCACAGTCAAGTGGAACACACGCACATTTTCAGTAGAAGATTCGCGTGCCTGTCTGGATACACCGTTCGACACAGTGGCCGGAGATGTGCGGGTTTCCGGGTGGGCCCTCAACCATGCGGGGATGACGCGGATAGATACCTATCTGGATCTGGGCGCCGCCAACCCAAAAGGATATCAGACCGACAGCTTTTACAGTCGCCCCGATGTGCGGGCAGCAGTCGACCCAGCCGGCCGATATCCGGACAGTGGCAGAAGCGGATTTGCCGTAACCATCCCCGCAGCCGATCTGACACCCGGTGCGCACACCGTCAACGTGGCGGCAGTCGGCGCAGACGGTACCGCCCAATGGATGGTACGCGCGTTTACGGTTGCACCTTCTATAACGGATATTGATGCTCCAGTGTCCGGCACAACCTATGCCGGTAATATGCTGATCGGCGGCTGGGCACTGAATCATGCGGGGATTTCCCGTGTGGATGTCTATGCCATCAACCATTTATCGCCCAATACCTACATCTCACTCGGTTCGGTGACAGCCACGCAGATGGGCGGGCGTCCCGATGTGCAAGCGGCTTTTAAAGACACCGGCTATCCGGGTGCATTACAAAGCGGGTATACGCTGGTTGTTAAAAACGGAACTCTTGCGGCGGGTCAGTATACACTTTGTGTGGCCGGCATTGGTAATGATGGGTCGGTGCAATGGCAAAATCAGACATTTTCTATACAATAATAGACAACAACAGCCCGGCAAAACAAAGAACTATTACAGACGTTTGCGGGAAATACGTATTGCCCGCAAAGCATGTTTTTCCTTGGCAGAGGGATCGATTATGCGGTTGAGATGGAAGGTGCGCTGAAAGTCAGGGGATTTCCTTATCTGAGGCAGCAAGAACGCCTGTGCGCTGTGATTAACAACATTTAGTTTTGCATGTCCAAAGTCTCTTTGAGCCTTATCGCTCGAGGGGACTTTTTGTTGCCGAGCAGGCAAGACACCCCCCTCAATTGGACTGGGGGATAAAAAACCTTATAGGACACAGAAAAAACCTCTAATGCTGCACCCATGAAGGTCTGCAGGCAATGCAAGGAAGCATAGGGGGTTAAAGAGCGCACTTGTTCTTTGTCAGACCTTACAGAGCCTTCGGCTGGCCATCGTCAGCATATAGAGATTTGCGCACGTGAACATGGCATACTGCCGGACGAGATCGGTCGAATTTGCTTGGCTGTGTGATAGCTCTTGTGTTATACTGCAATATATACATAAACAATCCTGCTTTTAGCCATTTGCTTCTCCTACGTTTGCTTTGACATGGCGCGTGAAATTATTGGGAAAGTAGCCCTTCTGGCACAGCCAAAGCAGGTTTTGAAAAGCATTTTGGGTCGGTTGGGGGGCGGGAGGCGTAGGACCTAACAGCTACTAATGGAGTAACAACGAGTTTGAGGAAAGTGTAAGAACGATGCCGAGTATAACAACAAAGTATAATAAAATATATCAGGATTTAAAATCCAAAATAGAGGACAAGACATATGAGGCCCAAGAATTGCTTCCGTCAGAAGCGATTCTTACGTCTTACTATGATTGCTCACGCAATACAGTTCGTCGGGCTATTGCAAACCTTGCTTTAGAAGGATATGTGCAGAGCCTGCATGGCAAAGGCGTGCGGGTGATTTATCAACCGCACGCACAATCTGCGTATGCATTTGGGAATGTCGAATCTTTTCATGAAGCGTCTATCCGTAATGGGAAGATCGCCAAAACGGAGGTCCCGCTTTTCGTGGAGTTGGTTGTAGATCAGCATATTGCAAAAAGGACATCCTTTCCAGTCGGAATTGAGATATATTATATTCAGCGTATTCGTTGCATGGAACAGAAAGCGCTTATCATTGATCACAACTATTTTCGCAAGGATGTTGTTCCTGGCCTTACGAAAGAAATTGCCAAGGGATCTATTTATAATTTTATTGAAAACAAATTACATGTACACATTGTAACAACAAAGCGTGTAATGACCGTAGAGCATGTTAATCAATTGGACAGAAAGTATCTGGAGTTGGGAGATTATAACTGTGTGGCCGTGGTCAGTAATTATACCTACAATGCGGATGGGATAATGTTTGAATATACACAATCGAGGCATCGGCCGGATTATTTTGCTTTTTACGACCAAGCACGGCGAAATAGCCCTGAGGAATAGCCCTCGCTCCTCTTAGTGTACACTGTTAGGCTTGCAATGCAAAGGCACCTATTGTAAATTCGCAAGTACGTGAAATTTACAGTAGGTATTTTTATATCCGAAATTTACATATAATTCGTCAAATTGATTACATTTATATTTTATTTTGCTATTTGTACAAAAAAATCAAATATGCATTGACAAACTTGTTTAAACAAGATATAAT
>NZ_JBDNLG010000053.1:0-19920 GCF_047718355.1 Ethanoligenens sp. | reverse complement strand
AGTTTTAGAAATGCAAGAGCCGTGTCAAAAAAACACGGCCCTTTATTATGATTCTTCTTTTTCCTGCTGCTCCCGATTGAGCGCCTTGATGACGATTTGTGCGGCCAGTTCACGAGGCAGGCGTTTATCCATGCTCAATTTCTGGATATACCGGTGTGCCTGCGGCTCTGTCCACCCTTTCATCTGTACCAGCATCAGTTTGGCGCGGTCGAGCGTACCGCCGCCCTCCGCCACTTTCATCACGAGGCGAATCGCCTGTATCAGTGCGTCCTTGGTCAGCGGATTGGCCAGAATGGTTACGCCGCTGCCATCCAGCACCTCATGCGCCTCAAAAAGTGCGCCACGGTCTATGACAATCATGACACCGTTCACGCCGCCCTGTGCGAGTTCCAATGCCAAATCCAGCACATTTTCATCAGGCAGTTTCCCCGCAAGCAAAACGGCATTCATTTCACTCATAGACGTTTTGCGGCGGGCCTCTGCGCCCGATACAGCTACCGAGGGATGAATTGCAATCGACGAAGTAATCAGTTCACACAGATTGTTACAGAAAGTACGCTGCCCACATACGACAAGCATCCCGTCATTCAATATACACCCTCCAAATGTATGGTTTACGCGAAAAGGATCAGTATCCGCTTCCGCACCGTTTACTCAATAGATGGACAGGTAACGGTCAACTTCCCATGGATGCACCGTCTGGTTATACGCATCCCATTCAGCACGCTTGGTTTTCAAATAGCTGTTGAATGCATGTTTCCCCAGAATTTCCTGCAATAGTGTATCCTGCTCCAGCGCCGTGAGCGCTTCTCCCAAAGAAGCAGGCAAACGCTCCAACCCGGCAGCTTGGATTTCATGCAATGTCATATCTTGAATATTAACTTTCAGCTCCGGCGGCGGCAAGATCTTTTTCTCGATCCCCTCCAGTCCCGCGCCAAGCAGTGCGGCCAACGACAGATACGGGTTGCAGGTGGCATCTGGGCTGAGCAGCTCGATGCGGGCATGTTCATTCTTTTTGGCAGGGATTCGAACCAACGGGCCACGGTTCTTCCTTGCCCACACAATGTAAGCCGGCGCCTCATTTCCCGGCACCAGCCGTTTATAGGAATTGACCAGCGGATTAAACAAAGCGGTTAATCCCCGGATGTGTTTCATCACCCCGCCAATAAAATAGTATCCCTCTTTAGAAAGCCCCAACTCGTCATTCGGATCAGCAAACACATCGTGGTCGTTTTTCACCAGCGACATATTGATGTGCATTCCCGAACCGGCCTCATTATTCAGCGGCTTAGGCATAAATGTAGCGTGCAGCCCATGCTTCTGCGCAATAATTTTGACGACCATCTTGAAAGTCTCTATATTATCCGCTGTTTTTAACGCGTCGTCGTAGCGGAAATCAATTTCGTGCTGTCCGGCCGATACTTCATGGTGACTGGACTCAACCACAAACCCCATGTTTTCCAGCGCCAGGCATACCTCGCGCCGCGCGTTTTCTCCCAGATCAATGGGGGCCAGATCGAAATATCCCGCCGTGTCATGCGTCTGGGTAGCCGGCAGACCGTGTTCATCCGTATGGAACAAGAAAAATTCACACTCCGGTTCCACTAAAAATGTATATCCTTTGGCAGCAGCATTGTCCACCATCTTTTTCAGAATATAGCGCGGATCTCCCTCAAACGGTGTGCCATCCTGAGAAAGCACATCGCAGATAAACCGCACGACTTTCCCTTGTTGCGGCCGCCACGGAAAAACATTCAGCGTGTCCAGTTCCGGCACCAAAAGCATCTCGGATTCTTCGGACCTGGAAAATCCATCCACCGCAAACCCATCAAACAAAACGCCGTCCAACGCGCTTTCCATGTTAGATGAATTGATGGCGATATTCTTCATGATTCCGCCGATATCGGTAAACTGGAATCGAATAAACTTCACATCGTTTTCTTCTATGAACTGAAATACATCTTCGCGATCCAATTTTTACCCTCCTCATTGGCAAACTGCGTCTGCCTTTGCCAGACATCCGCTTCGCAGGATATCCCCGCAAATCAAACGCTGCCTTCGTACACGGCCCATACGGCTATTTATACTATCATAAAATACTTTACAGATTTGTGCAACTCTTTTTCGGCATTTATAAGAATTTCTATCAACAGACATCACCATCGTGTTGTTTTTTGATTTTCCCGGATATGAATGGTATAATAAAAAGGTATTGTCGGATTTTCTCTGCCCAATTGTGTAAAACGTATGGATATGAATAAACGGAAGGTGATAGTGTGGCAAAAATTGGTGTGTTATCGGCCATGCCGGTCGAAATCGAAAGCATCATCCAAAAGTGCGGGGCAAAACCACTTGCTACCCCGCATTTCTACAAAATATGGGAAGGCACTTTCAGCGAAAATCGCGTCTTTTTTGCATGCAGCGGCATCGGCAAGGTCAACGCCGCCGCGACTGCGCAGCATTTGATTGACGCATTTCAGGTAGATTGCATCATCAACATGGGTATTGCGGGCGGTATTGCCAAAGACTTGCACACGTTGGATGTGGTCATCGGCGACGAGGTCTTTTATCACGACTTCAACCCCGCCTCTCTGCTGCAAAAGTACTACCCGTTCCATGAGCAGTTCACTTGCGACAAGCGGCTGATTGAGATCGCTCAATCGGTCTGTGAAGCCACCCCGGAAGTAGAGCATTTCCGCGTCGGGCATATCGCATCCGGTGACTGCTTCGTGGAAGCAGGTGAAACCAAATCACGCATCCGTGAAGAACTGGGTGGCGTTTGCTGTGAAATGGAGGGCGCCGCCATCGGACACGTTTGTTTTTTAAATGAAGTGCCATTCCTGATTGTGCGCACCATTTCCGATCTGGCCGACGAAGCTGCCCCCATGGCCTATGCAGAGTTTGAAAAGAAAGCCTCCATCCAGTCCAACCACGTGGTGGAAGGCATCCTAAACACCATTTAAAGTATATACTATTTTTCGAGTGGAGCATAAACATATGAGAAGGCACGACCGTGAAGTAACCGATTTGGACGAACAATTGGATATCATACGCCGCTGTGATGTCTGCCGACTGGCTTTCTACGATACAGAAGCACCCTATATTGTTCCTATGAACTTTGGCTTTGAGTGGATAGACGGCGCTCTGGTTCTTTATTTTCATTCTTCCAATTCCGGTGAAAAACTGGAACGCATGGCCGCACATCCACAGGTCGGGTTTGAGATGGACTGCTCGCACCGGCTGCTGGAAGCGGAAAAAGCCTGCAACTACAGTATGGAGTATGAAAGTATTATAGGGCGTGGCTTTGCCAAACTGGTCGCCGATGACCAGAAACTGCACGCACTCACTTGCATTATGCGGCAGTACCGTGCAGAGGAATCCTACTCTTTTGACCCCCGCATGGTGAAAGCCGTCACGGTCTTTCAAGTGACCGCATCAGCTTTTACTGCCAAACGCCTGCAAAAACGCTAACAGCACTGCTTTAAACTTTGACACAAGGATACACCCGCCGGTAAAGATAACCGGCGGGTGTATTTGTATGCGTTTATTTCTGATTTTTCTTTTCGCCCTGTTCTTTGGCCCAACGGCCTTCTTCTGGGTTTTCCCCAATCTGATCGCCCGCCGGCGCCGCAGTATGCCCTTTTTGTTTGGTGGCACCGCCCTGTTTACGTTGAAATTTATCCGGCATGGTCTTCTCCTTTGACAACAGAAACAATCGTATATCCATAGTTTAGACCACGGCCTGCCAAATATGCGCGGCGTCAGCAAACTCCTCTGTTGCTGACGCACATTGCAAAGCGTTCAGGCAAAAAAATAAGACAAACAAAACCGTAACCGGTTCCATTTGCCTCGTGAAAGACACCAAGTGTGTCTGTTAGACCAATTCGATAATGGCCATTTCCGCCGCGTCTCCGCGCCGGGGACCAATCTTGTAGATGCGGGTGTAACCGCCGTTGACCTCTTTATACTTCGGGCCAAGTTCGTCGATCACTTTTTTAGATACCGCTTCTTTAGTGACGAATGAATAGATCTGACGTTTGGAATGGAGATCCGTTTCCTTGCCAAGCGTGATCATTTTTTCGGCGAGCGAACGGACTTCTTTTGCTCTGGCCAAGGTGGTTTCGATCTTGCCGGTTTCCAGCAGGAACGTCACCATGGCACGCAGCATTGCCAGTCTGTGGTCGGTCGCTCTGCCAAGTTTTCTGGTTCCGGGCATTGCACTCACTCCTTTATGCGCGGGATGAGAACTGGTTACTCCTCATCCCTTTTTAAAGAAAACCCAAGCGAATTGAGCTTGCTGATGACTTCCTCAAGCGATTTGCGGCCAAGGTTGCGCACCTTCATCATATCGTCTTCCGTGCGGTTGATGAGGTCCTCCACCGTATTGATGCCCGCGCGCTTGAGGCAATTGAATGAGCGCACCGAAAGGTCCAACTCTTCAATCGTCATCTCCAGCACTTTTTCCTTGCTTTTATCGTCCTTCTCGACCATAATCTCAGCGGACTGCGTTTCTGCGCAGAGTGCCACAAAAAGGCCTAGATGTTCGTTAAGGATTTTCGCACCGATGGAAACCGATTCCCTCGCGGAAATGGTCGCGTCCGTCCATACTTCAAGCGTGAGCTTGTCGTAATCTGTAATCTGGCCGACACGCGTGTTTTCCACCGCATAGTTCACTTTCAGCACCGGCGTATAGATGGAATCCACCGGGATGACCCCGATGGCAGGCTGGAGCGTTTGCTTATTGCGCTCGGCCGCGACATAGCCGCGTCCTTTATCCAGTGTGATCTCCATATACAGCTTGGCACCCGCCGCTAACGTGGCAATGTGCATGTTGGGGTCCAAGATTTCAACTTCGGAGTCGGTCTTGATATCCCCTGCCGTGACTTTGCACTCGCCTTCGGCGTCAATATATACAACCTTTGGGCCTTCGCTATGCAGCTTGGCCGTAAGGCCTTTAATGTTGAGGATGATTTCGGTGACGTCTTCTTTCACGCCGGGTACAGTCGAAAATTCGTGCTGCACACCATCGATCTTGACTTGTGTCACCGCCACGCCCGGAAGCGAGGAAAGCAGCACGCGGCGCAGGCTGTTGCCCAACGTCGTCCCATAACCGCGTTCCAGCGGCTCCACAACAAAACGGCCATAAGAACCGTCTGCCGTCAGCTCCGCCGTTTCGATCCTCGGCTTCTCAATTTCAATCATGAACAACCCTCCTGACGGTTAGGCGCATATGCGCCCGCATCGAATCCTTGAAACCGAACCTGCCACACCAACGCGCGGCAGGCGGTTCGCTGTGCTTCGCCGCGATGCGGTGAAGCTGCGAGGGCATCGCCTTACTTGGAATACAGCTCGACGATGAGATGCTCTTCAACCGACAGGTCGATGTCTTCGCGGTTGGGCAATACGGCCACGGTACCCGAAAATGCCTCGCGATTAACTTCCAGCCACTTGGGCACTGGACGAGCGGCGTTTGCTTCCACGATGCTCTTAATGAACTCGTTGGAGCGGCTGCTCTCTTTCACAGTGACCACATCGCCGACTTTCACGCGCATGGACGGGATGTTCGCCTTTTTGCCATTGATGGTAAAATGCCCGTGGCGCACAAGCTGACGGCTCTGTGCGTGGGAACTGGCAAAGCCAAGGCGGTACACCACATTGTCCAGCCGCAGTTCCAGAAGGCGCAGCAGGTTTTCACCGGTGATGCCGGGCTTAGACTCTGCAATTTCAAAATAGTGGCGGAACTGACGTTCCAACACACCGTAATACCGGCGGGCTTTCTGCTTTGCACGCAGCTGGATGCCATATTCGGACACTTTTTTCCGATCCTGTCCGTGCTGGCCCGGCGCATAGCTGCGGCGGCCCACGGAGCATTTATCCAAATAGCAGCGCTCGCCCTTCAGGAACAGTTTCTGACCCTCCCGGCGGCAAAGTTTGCAAACGGAATCCGTATATCTTGCCATTGTTTCAACACACCTCCTGTTTCTGAATCAAACGCGACGTCTTTTCGGCGGGCGGCAGCCATTGTGCGGGATAGGAGTCACATCTTTAATCATGTTGACTTCCAGTCCGGCAGCCTGCAAGGCACGAATGGCCGCTTCACGGCCGGAACCCGGGCCTTTGACGAAGACTTCAATGGTCTTCATACCATGTTCCATTGCCACTTTTGCGGCGGTTTCGGCAGCCATCTGCGCGGCAAACGGAGAACTTTTGCGTGAACCGCGGAAGCCCAAGCCACCCGCGCTTGCCCAAGAGATTGAGTTGCCCTGTGTGTCCGTGATGGTGACGATGGTGTTGTTGAACGTCGACTGGATATGTGCGGCTCCGCGGTCAATGTTCTTACGCTCACGGCGTTTCCGCGTGGCGGTGGCGCCCTTTTTATTGGCAACAGCCTTGTTGGCCATTCAATTTCCCTCCTTAATTACTTCTTCTTGTTCGCAATGGTCTTCTTCGGACCTTTGCGCGTACGTGCGTTTGTTTTAGTGCGCTGTCCGCGAACCGGCAGGCCCTTGCGATGACGCACGCCCCGGTAACAGCCGACCTCAACCAGGCGCTTGATGTTCAGCGCGACACGGCGGCGCAGGTCACCTTCAATGGTGAATTGTTTATCGATGACATCACGCAGCGCAGAGACCTGTTCTTCGGTCAAATCCTTGACACGGATATCAGGATTTATACCGGTAGCCTTGAGAATATCATCCGCAGACTTGCGGCCAATGCCGAAAATATACGTCAAACCGATCTCCACCCGTTTTTCATTGGGCAGATTCACGCCGGCTATACGAGCCATATGGTTACACCTCCATTATTTTACGGCAGTTTAACCTTGCCGCTGTTTGTGCTTGGGATTTTCGCAAATGACCATGATGCGCCCTTTGCGTTTGATGACCTTGCATTTTTCGCACATGGGTTTTACAGAAGGCCTTACTTTCATTACGATTCCTCCCTTTCGGATGGACGCGGCCGCTCCAGAGCTGCCGCGTTGCACGGTTATTTCGAGCGCCAGGTGATGCGCCCGCGGGTCAAGTCGTACGGGGACATTTCCACGGTGACTTTGTCTCCCGGCAAAATGCGGATATAATTCATGCGCAGCTTGCCGGAGATGTGTGCAAGAATCATGTGATTATTGGGAAGTTCCACCTGAAACATTGCATTAGGCAACGCTTCCCTCACAACACCTTCAAGCTCGATCATGTCGTCTTTGGACAAGCTAAATTCCTCCCCCGGAAACCGCAGCCGCATCGGCGCCGAATACACCGAGCGCTTTCCTGATCTGACGGTTGGTCGCTTTGCTTATATCCGGCAGGGTCAACCGGCCGACCGCCTGTAAATGCTTGCATTTTTTGCGTTTGAGTTTTTCAACTTTTCGGCGTTTGCCGTCCGCTATGAGCGCATGGCTGTCGTCTGCAAAATCAATCACGGCGAAGTAGCCGCCTTTGTCGTGCCCGGCAAGCGCCAGCACGACGGTTCCGGTCTCTATTTCCATGGGGCCTCCCACATCACGGAGCCGTGAGAATCACGGGGCCGTCTTCCGTGATGGCGACGGTGTGTTCAAAATGCGCCGACAGACTACCGTCCATTGTAGTGACCGTCCAGCCGTTGGGCATTGTCTGGACTTCCTTTGCGCCCTGATTGATCATGGGCTCGATCGCGATTACCATGCCTGGAACAAGCCTTGCGCCATGTCCCACGCGCCCATAGTTCGGCACATCCGGTTCCTCATGCATGTCTTCTCCGACACCGTGCCCTACAAAAGGACGAACCACGGAGTACCCGAGCGCCTCTACATAGGTCTGCACCGCATGGCCGATATCCCCGACGCGGTTACCCGGCCGTGCGGCTTTGATTCCTTCGAACAGGCCGTCTCGCGTAGCATCCATCAGTGCCTGCGCTTGGGCACTCACTGTGCCGGCCGCAAATGTCCAAGCGTTATCGCCGTTAAAGCCATCATAAATAGCTCCCACGTCAATGCTGACGATGTCGCCGTTCTGGATTTTGTGTTTTCTGTCCGGAATACCGTGGATAACCTCGTTATTCACCGAAATACATGCAGTGGCAGGAAACCCGCCATATCCAAGAAACGACGGCTTTGCGCCCGCCTTGACAATGAATTCATGCATAATGTGATCCAGCTCTTCAGTGGTGATGCCGGGTGCAACATGTTTGCCGCCCTCCAGCAACGCCAACTGGGAAATGCGGCCGGCTTCCCGCATTTTTTTAAGCTGATGCGCATTCTTTAAAATAATCATAACCGACCTTCTAACGTTTGCAAGGTCAACGTTGTCGTATCGACAATCTGTTCCTGGCCCTCGACGACAGCAAGTTTGTTCTGCCGCGCGTAATAATCTTTAAGCGGCTCGGTCTGCGTGTGGTAAACCTCCAGACGTGCTTTCACAGTTTCCGGTGCATCGTCTGCACGCTGTACCAGCTTGCCGCCGTCCAAGTCGCACACGCCTTCCTGTTTGGGGGCGCGGTACTGGACATGGTATGAGGTTCCGCACTTCTCGCAAACCCGGCGTCCTGACATGCGGGCAATAATGCGTTCGTCCGGTACGTGAACTTCCAATACCGTATCGATCTGCACACCCATTTTGTCAAGCGCTTCAGCCTGCGGGACGGTGCGGGGAAAACCGTCCAGAATGAAGCCGTTCTGATATGCGGGCTCTTTTAGTTTTTCCTTGATCATGCCCACCAGGATTGCATCGGGTACCAGGTTCCCCGCATCCATATAGGTTTTGGCTTCCAGCCCCAGTTTGGTGCCGTTTTTAACCGCCTCGCGCAGCATGTTGCCAGTCGAAATAGTAGGAATGTGAAAATGTTCGCAGATTTTTTCCGCCTGTGTACCCTTGCCGGCGCCCGGTGCTCCTAAAAGGATCAGGTTCATAGTTGCCTCCCGTCTGCATCCGGCCGGCCGACAGTCAAGCTGCCAGTCAACCAATGATTACTCAAGGAATCCCTTGTAATGCCGCATCATCATTTGCGATTCAAGCTGCCGCTGGGTATCCAGCGCCACACCTACAAGAATCAGCAGGCTGGTGCCGCCGAGTGCGATGTTCAAGCCTGCACCCGCCGAGAGCGCGATAGGCAGAACTGCAACCACACCCAGAAACACCGCGCCGATGAGCGTCACACGCGAGATCACGCGCTGGATAAAATCGGCAGTCGGCTTGCCCGGACGAATACCCGGGATGCCGCCATTATTTTTGCGCAGATTGTTGGAAATTTCAAATGGATTGTATTGGATAGCTACATAGAAGAAGTTAAACAGGATGATGAGTACAAAGTAAACAACAGCGTAAAGCCAGGATGTGTAGCCAAACCAAGTAAATACTTTATAGATAGTGGAGGCCTTAGGCAAAAAACCGCCGATGATGGATGGGATGCTCACAATAGATGACGCAAAGATGATCGGCATAACACCCGACATCGTCACTTTAATTGGAATGTAAGAGCTTTGCCCGCCATACATTTTGCGGCCCACCACGCGTTTGGCATATTGCACCGGGATGCGGCGTTCCGCGTCGTTCATGAAAACAATTGCCACAATCACAAACAAACCCAGCACAATCAACACAGGAATCAGCACATGGTACTTTCCGCCAATACTCCAGTATTTCGATATTGCGCTGCCAATAGACGGTCCACGGCTGACGATGCCGGCAAACAGCAAAATGGAAATACCATTGCCAATGCCCTTGTCATTGATCTGCTCACCCAACCACATCATCAGGCAACTGCCTGCCGTGAACACCGCCACAATGACGATGGCCGCAAAAACAGCGGAAAATCCCGTGCTGTATTGTGTGATATGGGAATTAAGCAAATAAAAGTACATGCCAAGCCCTTGCCCTAAGCCAAGGAACATCGTGAAAACACGGGTGATGGAATTGAGCTTTTTCCGCCCCACTTCACCTTCTTTGCTCAGGCGTTCTAAAGCCGGGATGGCGACTGTTAGAAGCTGAATAATAATGGTGGCATTGATATATGGGGTAACGGACATGGAAAAGATGGTGGCACGGGAAAGCGCGCCCCCGGTCAGAATGTCGATATATCCCATAAGGCTATTGCCGCCGCTGGTAATTTCGTTATGCAACGCGGTCAGGTTCAAATAAGGAACCGTGATAGCTGCGCCGATGCGGAAAATGACAATGACAAGCAGCGTATAGAGCAGCTTTTTTCGCAGTTCGGGCGATCTCCATGCATTACGGAATGTATCAAACATCTTAGATCACCTCAGTCGTTCCGCCGGCTGCCTCAATCTTCTTTTTGGCAGCTTCGGAGAAAGCAGAGGCTTTTATGGTCAGTTTTTTGGTCAGCTCACCTTGAGCCAGCACCTTTACGCCATACGGCGCTTTTTTGACCAGACCGGCTTCTTTCAACGCGGCCGCATCTACCACTGCGCCATCCTCAAACACATTGAGTGCCTGCACATTGACATGTGCGAACGGCTTGGCGAAGATATTGGTAAAGCCGCGTTTCGGAATGCGACGGATAAGAGGCATCTGGCCGCCTTCAAAACCGGGGCGCACACCGCCGCCGCTTCTGGCCTTCTGGCCCTTATGACCTTTGCCGGACGTCTTGCCGTTGCCGGACCCGATGCCGCGGCCCTTGCGGAACGCGTCTTTAGACGCGCCTTCGGCGGGCGAGAGTTCATATAACTTCATGGGCTTCGCACCTCCTTTTATGCTTCTACTACCTCAACGAGATAGCTGATTTGATTGATTTTGCCCCGCGTCTGCGGGTTATCCGGTTGCGTGACCACATCACGGATCTTGCGCAGACCCAGCGCGCGCGCAGTGGCGATGTGGGATGCTTTTCTGCCGCTCAGGCTTTTGAGCAGCGTAATTTTCAGTTCTGCCATGATGGCTGCTCCTCCTTAACCCAGGATTTCCTTGACCGTTTTGCCACGGATCTCAGCGACCTGCTGCGCGTTACGGATGCTCTTGAGTCCCTGAATGGTTGCGCGAACCACGTTGCAGGGGTTATTGGAACGAAGCGCCTTGGTGCGGATATCTTTGATGCCTGCCACTTCGACCACGGCACGCACCGGGCCACCGGCGATTACGCCGGTACCGGGTGCGGCGGGTTTAAGCAGCACACGGCCTGCGCCAAAAGCCCCAATGATTTCATGTGGAATGGTGGTGCCCTTCATGGACACCGTGATCAGGTTTTTCCTTGCGTCCTCAATACCTTTGCGGATCGCGTCGGGCACCTCGCCCGATTTTCCAATGCCAAAACCGACTTTGCCTTTGCCGTCGCCCACGACGACCAACGCGGCAAACTTAAAGATACGACCGCCCTTAACCGTTTTAGAAACGCGGTTAATCGCGACGACCTTTTCATTCATGTCGGATTCTTCTTGTCTATTTGAACGAAAATTGTTCCGTGCCAAAGCCATCCCTCCTCAATCAGAACTTCAGGCCGCCCTCACGGGCGCCCTCTGCGAGTTCCTTGATGCGCCCGTGATAGACAAAACCGCCGCGGTCGAAGCGCACCTCGGTGATGCCTTTCTCAGTCGCTTTCTTGGCAATTGCGAGACCAACCTTTTTTGCTGCCTCTTTATTGCCGCCCGTTCCTTCAAAACCCTTATCCATCGTGGATGCAGCGACCAGCGTCACGCCTGCGACGTCGTCAATGACCTGCGCATAGATATGATGGAGGGAGCGGAACACATTCAGCCGCGGACGTTCCGCTGTGCCGGAAATCTTCCCGCGCACGCGCTTATGCCGCCGCAGTCTTGCTTTGTTGCTGTCCGGTTTTTTGATCATGTTTGCTTCTCGCTCCTTCCTTACTTCTTACCGCCCTTACCGGCCTTGCCTTCTTTGCGGTGGATGACTTCATCGATATACTTGATGCCTTTGCCCTTATAAGGCTCCGGCGGACGTTTCTCCCGCAGTTCCGCAGCAAACTGTCCAACCTGCTGTTTGTCCGGACCATGGATGATGATTTTATTCGGTGCAGGCACATCCAGCGTGATGCCCGGCACTTCCTCGACGATAACCGGATGGGAATAGCCGAGATTAAAGGTCACTTTTGTGCCCTGTTTCGCTGCGCGGTAACCGACGCCGTTGATTTCAAGCTCTTTTTTGAACTCTTCCACCACGCCGTGAACCATATTGGCCACCAGCGAACGGGTCAGGCCGTGCAGTGCACGGTGCTGTTTTTCGTCGTCGGGGCGGGTCACATGGATGACATTCCCCTCGACGGCGATTTTGATATCAGGATGAAACGACTGTGTCAATTCGCCTTTGGGGCCTTTCACGGTAACCGTGTTGCCTTCCGTAAGCGTGACGTTTACGCCGTTTGGTATTTCAATCGGTTGTTTACCGATACGCGACATACGAACCCCTCCTTACCACACAAAGGCCAGCACTTCGCCGCCCACGTTTTCTTTACGCGCCTCGCGGTCGGTCATGATGCCCTTGGAGGTGGAAATGATGGCGATGCCAAGGCCTTTCATTACTTTGGGCATATCTTCGCAGTTCGTGAACATGCGAAGGCCGGGTTTGGAAACCCTGCGCAGCCCTGTGATGACATGGGACTTGCCCGGGCCATATTTCAGGTTGATGCGGATGGTACCCTGTTTATTGTCTTCTATGACATTAAAATTCCTGATATACCCCTCGTCAAGCAGAATACGGGCAATTGCCTTCTTCATATTGGACGCGGGGATATCGACGGTATCATGCTTAGCCGAGTTTGCATTGCGAATGCGTGTGAGCATATCGGCGACTGTATCGGTGACTTGCATGGCGTCGAAACCTCCTTTCGAGCTGTAATTACCAGCTTGCTTTTCTCACACCGGGAATCTGGCCCTTATAGGCAAGATTGCGGAAGCAGATGCGGCATATCCCGTATTTGCGAAGATAAGCGTGCGGCCGGCCGCAGATTTTGCAACGGTTATAGCTCCGGGTGGAGAATTTCGGCGTCCTCTGCTGCTTGATTTTCATTGATGTTTTTGCCACAACACAACCCCCTTATTTACGGAACGGCGCACCGAACAGGGTGAGCAGTTCTCTGGCTTCCTCGTCCGTCTGCGCGGTGGTCACGAAAATGATATCCATGCCACGCACTTTATCCACTTTATCATAATCAATTTCCGGGAAAATCAACTGTTCTTTCAAGCCCAGCGCATAGTTGCCGCGGCCATCGAACGAGTTTGGATTGATACCGCGGAAATCACGCACGCGCGGCAGAGCCGTATTGAACAGGCGGTCGATAAACTCGTACATCCTGTTTGCACGCAACGTGACTTTCACGCCGATATTCATGCCTTCGCGCAATTTGAAGTTTGCCACGGATTTACGTGCTTTGGTGATCACGGGTTTCTGTCCGGTGATCATCGCAATCTCTTCCATGACCGAATCAATCACCTTTGCGTTGTCGCGTGCATCGCCGCAGCCAACATTGATGACTATCTTTTCGACCTTGGGGATCTGCATGACGCTTTTATAGCTAAACTTTTTCATCAGCGCGGGGGCAATGTCGTTTTTATAGGTTTCTTTGAGCCTGGCCATGTGCTATCCTCCTGAAAACTTACAGGGTAGCGCCGCATTTGCGGCACACTCTGGTCTTTGTGCCGTCGTCGGACACTTGGTGGCCGATTCGGGTGGGTTTTCCGCACTTGGGGCAGACGATCATGACCTTGCTGGCATACATCGCGCCCTCAGCCTTGACGATGCCGCCCTGCTCGCCCATTTTGCGCGGTTTGACGTGCTTAGTGACCATTCCACGGCCTTCGACAATGACTTTGCCTTCTTTGGGGCTGACCTCGAGCACTTTGCCCTCTTTGCCTTTGTCTTTACCGGAAATAATTTGCACGGTGTCGCCCTTTTTGACGTGCACTTTGCTGTTCATAACAATCGCGCCTCCCATCAAAGCACTTCGGGAGCAAGGCTAAGGATTTTAAGATATTCCTTCTCCCGCAGTTCCCTCGCCACCGGCCCGAAAATGCGGGTGCCCCGTGGGGTTTTATCGTCTTTTATGATAACCGCCGCGTTTTCATCAAAACGGATGTGGGTGCCGTCCAACCGGCCCACGCCTTTAACGGAACGCACGATGACGGCTTTGACCACGTCGCCTTTTTTCACAACGCCGCCGGGTGTTGCTTTCTTGACAGAAGCCACCACGATATCGCCGATATTAGCATACCGTCTGCGGGAACCGCCGAGCACACGGATACACATCAGCTCTTTCGCGCCGGTGTTATCTGCTACTTTCAGATATGTTTGCTGTTGAATCACGGTGCCGCCTCCTTCCTAAACGGATAAATTATTTCGCTCTTTCGAGAATTTTGACCAGGCGCCAGCGCTTATCTTTCGACAGCGGGCGGGTTTCCATGATGGTCACACGGTCACCGATCTTGGCTTCGTTATTCTCGTCATGGGCTTTCAGGCGCAGGGTGCGCTTGATAATCTTTTTATACAACGGATGTTTGACATTGTCCTCAATGGCAACCACCAGCGTTTTGTCCATTTTATCGCTCACCACGCGACCCACGCGGGTTTTGCGCAGCGTCGTTCTTTCGCTCATGGATGTTCCTCCTTCCAAAGCTCTTACGCGCCTTCGCGGATTTCCGTCTCGCGCAGCACTGTTTTGATGCGGGCAATGTCCTTTTTGACGGCCTTGATCCGCATGGGGTTCTCAAGCTGGTTGATGGCGAGTTGGAAACGAAGGTTGAAAAGCTCGGCCTTGAGGTCCTTGAGCTCGCTGTTCAAGTCTTCGACCGACTTGGTACGGATCTCTTGTGCTTTCATGACTGCTCACCATCCGTTTCTGCCTTCTTGACAAACTTGCATTTGATGGGCAGTTTGTACATCGCAAGGCGCATGGCTTCACGCGCGGACTCCTCGGGGATGCCGCCGATCTCAAATAAAACGCGACCGGGTTTTACAACGGCCACCCAGTATTCGGGAGAGCCTTTACCGGAACCCATGCGGGTTTCGGCCGGTTTTTCAGTAATGGGCTTGTGCGGGAAAATCTTAATCCAGACCTGGCCGCCACGCTTGGTGAAGCGAGTCATGGCAATACGGGCAGCCTCAATCTGGTTGGACGTAATCCACGCCGGTTCCAATGCCACAATACCGTACTCACCATAGTTGATCGTATTGCCGCGCAGCGCCCGGCCGGTCATGCGGCCGCGTTGCTGCCGACGGAACTTGACGCGTTTGGGCATCAACATTAATGCTCTCCTCCTTCCCGGGGTGTTCTTCTCACTTCGGGCAGAACCTCGCCTTTATAAATCCAGACTTTCACACCGATTCGACCATAAGTGGTTTTTGCTTCTGTAAAACCATAGTCGATGTCGGCACGGAGTGTCTGCAAAGGAATGGTGCCCTCGTGATAATGTTCCACACGCGCGATCTCGGCGCCGCCCAAGCGACCTGCGACGGTTACTTTGATACCCTTGGCTCCCAATTTCATTGCGCGGCCGATGGACTGCTTCATGGCACGACGGAATGAGATGCGTTTTTCAAGCTGTGCGGCGATGTTCTCAGCCACGAGCTGTGCATTCACGTCCGGGGTGCGCACTTCAACGATATTGATGGAAACCGGCTTGCCCAGTTTGGCTTCACATTCGACGCGCAATTTATCGATCTCAACGCCGCCCTTGCCGATAACCATACCGGGTTTGGCACAGTGGATATGAATGCGGACGCGGGAGGCGTCGCGCTCAATCTCAATGCGCGGGATGCCAGCTGAAAACAGCTTCTTTTTGAGGTAATTCCGCAGGTTGTAATCCTCTACGAGGATATCGCCGAAGACATTGTCTTTAGCAAACCAGCGGGAATCCCAGTCTTTGATGACGCCCACTCTTAAACCGTGGGGATTGACTTTCTGGCCCATACTTTCCCTCCTCTTAAGCGTTTTCCGATTCCGCGGCCTCTTCGAGCGCAATTGTCACATGGGACGTACGCTTGAGGATCTGGAACGCGCGGCCGTGCGCTCGCGGGCGAATCCGTTTGAGCATGGGGCCGGGGCTGACAAAGCACTCTGCCACATACAGCCGGGAAACATCCATGTTGTGGTTGTTTTCGGCGTTCGCCATGGCCGATTGGAGTAATTTGACCAGATACTCACTGGCCGACTTGGGGGTATGCTTTAAAATCGCAACGGCGACGTCAACCGGCTTATTACGGATGAGATCGAGTACGATCTGAACCTTGCGGGGCGCGATACGCGCGTAGCGCAAGTGTGCGACTGCTTGCATGGGGTTCCTCCTTCCCGCCTGTTTATCTGGCGTTGCTGACTTTGGAGCCGGAATGGCCTTTAAATGTCCGCGTGGGGGCGAACTCGCCGAGTTTGTGACCCACCATGTCCTCCGTCACATAGACGGGGACATGCTTGCGGCCATCGTGTACGGCGATTGTATGACCGACAAATTCCGGGAAAATGGTGGATGCGCGGCTCCATGTTTTCAGCACATTCTTTTCACCGGATTTGTTAAGTGCCACAATGCGCTTCATCAGCGCTTCTTCGACATAAGGGGCTTTTTTCAAGCTTCTGCTCATACCGTGAAGATCCTCCTTTCAACACGCGTGTGGTGCAAACGCACAACTGTGCTTATTTGCCGCCGCGGCGTTTGACAATGAATTTATCGGAAGCCAGCTTCTTCTTGCGGGTCTTGTAACCAAGGGTCGGCTTGCCCCACGGGGTAACCGGGCCTGGACGGCCAACTGGGGATTTGCCTTCACCACCGCCGTGCGGATGGTCGTTCGGGTTCATTGCAGAACCGCGGACGGTCGGACGCCAGCCCATGTGCCGTTTACGCCCGGCTTTGCCGAGTTTAACGTTTTCATGGTCAATGTTGCCGACCTGACCAATGGTGGCTTTGCATTCCTGCGGCACGTTGCGCAATTCACCGGACGGCAGGCGGATGAGCGCCAAGCCGTTCTCACGCGCCATCAGCTGAGCCATAATGCCCGCTGCGCGCGCGAGCTGACCGCCCTTGCCGGGGTGCAGCTCGATGTTGTGTACAAACGTACCGACCGGGATGTCGGAAAGCGCAAGGGTGTTACCCGGTTTGATGTCCGCTTCTTTGCCGGAGAGAACAGTGTCCCCCACCTTCAAACCAAGCGGCGCAAGAATATATCGTTTTTCACCGTCTTCATATTGCAGAAGGGCGATATACGCGGAACGATTCGGATCGTACTCCACCGAAAGCACTTTGGCGGGTGCGTCAACCTTATCGCGTTTGAAATCAATGATGCGGTATTTCACACGGTTTCCACCGCCGCGATGCCGAACTGTGATGCGGCCGTAACTGTTGCGGCCGGCATGTTTGGAGAGGCTGACGAGCAAGCTCTTCTCCGGCTCCACTTTGGAAAGCTCCTCGAAGGTGGGAACGGTCATGTTCCGCCTTGCCGGGGAGGTGGGGCCATATTTTCTGATTGCCATTCTGGTTTCACTCCCTTTTCGTTACCGAAGTTTACGCAAGGCCTTCGAAGAATTCAATGGCTTTCGATCCCTCTTTGAGGGTAACGATCGCCTTTTTCCAATCGGAGGTGTATCCTGAGCTGCGACCGACCCGTTTGAAACGGCCGTGCACACTGATGGTATTCACCTTGGCGACCTGCACACCGAACAGTTCTTCGACCGCTTTGGCGATCTCGACCTTGCCCGCTTCGGACGCGACCCGGAACGTATAGATTTTATTGGCGATGCCAGCCATGCTCTTTTCGGTGATGACCGGGCGGATAATGACGTCTTGAGGTGTTTTCATTATGCGTACACCTCCTCGAGTGCGGCAACCGCATCTTTGGAAATGAAGAATTTGTTGCTGTTGAGCAGGTCAAACACATTGAGGCTACCGGTGCTGGCGGTTTTCACGCCAGGAATATTGCGCGCGCTGCGCACAAGGTTCTCATTGATGTCCGCCGTAACAAACAACGTTTTCTTCTCCGCGCCAAACACGCCAAGAATCTTGACGACCTGCTTGGTTTTAATCTCCGGAAGGGAGATGGCGTCGAGCACCACAAGCTCCCCTGCGGCCAATTTGGCGGAAAGTGCGGACTTAATTGCAAGACGGCGCACTTTTTTGTTCACGGTATAGCTGTAGCTGCGCGGTTTCGGGCCAAGTGCGATGCCGCCGTGTTTCCACTGCGGTGCACGGATAGAACCCTGACGCGCGTGTCCGGTACCCTTCTGTCTCCACGGCTTGCGGCCACCGCCGGAAACCTCGGAACGGGTGAGCGTGGACTGGGTGCCCTGCCGTTGGTTGGCCAAATAATTGACCACTACCGTATGCAGAACCGTTTTGTTCGGCTCGATGCCGAAAATGGAATCGGCAAGCTCGATCTCTCCGACCTGCTCGCCCGCGATGTTAAATACTGTCGCTTTAGGCATTGCGCATCCTCCTTCCCTTAGGCCTTTTTGACGCTGTCGGCGAGTATGACGATACCGCCCTTGGGGCCGGGAATGGCACCTTTCAGCGCAATCAGGTTGTTTTCAGCATCCACCTTGACTACATCAAGGTTCTGCACGGTCACGCGTTCGTTGCCCATCTGTCCAGGCATTTTTTTGCCCTTGGGTACGCGTGACATATTGGTGCTGGCGCCCATGGAACCGACTTCGCGGTGCACAGGGCCGGTGCCGTGGGTCATTTTCAGGCGATGATGTCCCCAGCGCTTGATAACACCGGCGAAGCCTTTACCTTTGCTGGTGCCGGCCACATCTACGTGGTCGCCTTCCGCAAAGACATCGGCTTTGACAATGTCGCCGACATTCAGGCCGCTCACATCTGCCAGACGGAATTCGCGAAGCACCCGTTTGGGGGCGACGCCCGCTTTTTCAAAGTGTCCTTTTTCCGGTTTGGTCAGCAGCTTTTCGCGCACTTCCGCAAACCCGAGCTGTACACTTTCGTAGCCGTCGTTCTCCACGGTTTTTTTCTGCACCACAACGCAGGGCCCGGCTTCGATGACGGTAACAGGAATAACGTTTCCGCGTTCATCGAACAGCTGAGTCATGCCGACTTTTTTACCGATGATGCCTTTTTGCATGAAACTTGCCTCCTTTGGTTATTGGTTGGCCTCCGGGCCTTGCCCTTGCCAACATGACCTGCGCCGCGGGAAACCCGCGCGCCGGCAATCAGAGCTTAATCTCGATCTCGACGCCCGCCGGCAGCTCCAAGCCCATCAATGCGTCCACCGTCTTGGGCGACGGGCGCAGGATGTCGATGAGCCGCTTGTGGGTACGGGTCTCGAACTGCTCGCGGCTGTCTTTGTACTTGTGCACCGCACGCAGAATGGTTACGATCTCGCGATCGGTCGGCAGCGGCACCGGGCCGGACACGCGTGCGCCTGTGCGCTTCGCGGTCTCCACGATTTTCTCCGCCGACTGGTCGATAAGCTGATGGTCGTAACTCTTGAGCCTGATACGAATCTTTTCTTTTACTGCCATCTTGTTCGCCTCCTTGAAAAATCCGGTTGCCGCCGATGCGAGAAAAATCAAACACACATCCGGGTGTTTCGTGACCGGATAATGAAAAACCGGATAGCTGCACAAGGCGCAATTCTATCCGGGAAATATCGCATCGCTACGCAAGGGCGTAAAAACGCCCGGCGTCCACTATGGTTCCGCCCGGTTTAAAATCGGACATACTCCACGAAAATTACCCGCGAAAACGCGGCAACCTCTCGCTTCAACGCATATCTGCATCGCTTTTTTCAGCGCGCCTATGTAGTATATCATAAATACAACACAGTTGCAAGAAAAGTGTTTTGAAATCTATGTAGAAATTTCTCCAATTTTTATGTGCATATTGTACATAGCTCTCTGTGCCGTCTTTTGATACATCTTATGTAACCCGCGCCGTCCATTCCGCCATGGTGCTCCTGTTCTTTTGAAAAGATAAACAAATCTTCCACTTGACAGTCGCGAAGCATGGATATATAGTTAGTTATATAAGTAATTAACCATATAACC
>NZ_JBDNLG010000052.1:0-20119 GCF_047718355.1 Ethanoligenens sp. | reverse complement strand
CCATATTCTTTGTGGAATTGTCCCAATAAATGAAATATGTATTTGGATTTATTTAAAATTCAAGTTGAAAAATGTCAAAAATGTGTATATACTATGAAGATATATATGGTTATAAGCTATTTTGAATAAACAATACAATGTATTTTCACCTGTAATCCTTAAATATCGGAAGCAAAGAGATGCAAAATAAAACGAAACGGGTCAAAATCAACGATAGTGGGTTGCGTCGCTGCGGTCTTATCGACAGACAGTACGGTATTCACCGCGTCGACTGTTTCCATCGCACCAGCGGTCTCCACCGCATCAGCAGCTTCTGTCACATCCGCAGCGGAATCCAGCATAACAGATAGCACCTCCGATGTCACCACAGTGTAGAATTAACCTCCGGCAAGACAGGCAAGACCCAGTTTATGGATATTGACAGACAGGATAAATCAGTTTTCTTCGAAAAAAGGAACGGGGATAAACTGCTCTTTTCCTGGACATTCAACGGCAAAACATCACAAACTCTGCCGGTTTTGATATGGGGATTACAACATGTTTTTCCCCAAAAACATCCATACATAAAAGGAATGGGCACGGATAGGAATGGAATCCCTTCTGTGTCCATCGGCTCATAAGAGGGGAACAAAATGAGGACATATGCACCTAAGGACACACCCAAGAAAAAGAAACGAGCACTGTTGTGCACTGCAATAGCCGCTGCACTGTTGTTTGTGATGCCGGGTCTGCCTGCACTCGCTTACATCAATCGCGGCACTGTCGCGGTAAACCTTGGCACAGCAAACGCACAGGTCGCTGTCGGACAGACTCTTGCTATTTCAGCCATTCTCACACCTGCCGCACATGATGAACTGCCGGGCTGCGGTATGGCGTTTTGTCCGCAGCAATGCAGTCCTGGTTGTGTGAACAGCACCGGCGACTGTGCCTGCAACGGCAAGGACTACACAACCTATAAAGCCGGCATGATGCTCACTTCTGCCAACACCAATGTCGCCACTGCGGCCTATACGGACGGTGTTATCACCATTACCGGCTGCTCAGCGGGCACGACCACCATCTCAGCCGTCGGCACCCTTCGGCAATATAGCAGTTCCGCGTCTCAGACCATCCGGGTAACCGTTACAGGCAACAGATCCGACGCGGCAACGGAAGCGACCGGTTCCCAAAGCAACACAACCACACAGACTCCAAGTGCAGTAGACCCCACAGCGGTGCAGACGGTCACCGGACAGCTTGGCACGTTTGATTTTCTTCAAATTGCGCCCGGGAAAAGCGGAAAAGCGGAATTTGACTCCATCCAAGGCAAGGACAAAACCGCAACGTTTGAAAAAAAGGACGCCAGCGGAAATGTCTCCTATTCCTGGTCGTTTAAAGGAACCGATGTAACCAAACCAATGGACATGGATTTCACCGTTGCGCATCAGTCAAAAAATGAATCCGCAATGAAACAGGCGGGCACGCTGATTGAGCCGTTCTATCTTTCGTTCGCACACGAAGGTGCGCTGCCCGGCAAGGCAACCATCGTGGTCAACACCGGCAGCTACTACCCCTCCGGAACCACACTCTATCTCTATACATACAACTCACAAACCAAAAAGCTGGAGTTGACAGGCGGAAATGTGAAGTTGGACAATGGCTTCGCCTCGTTTGCCATCTCACATTGCTCGGATTATGTGCTAGTTACAAGACCGGTCACACCTCACACGGCTGTCCCGCTGCCGCTCCTTGCGGCACTGTGCGCCATTGCGGCGGCAGCCATCGCGGCGGCTATTATGTTTGTCGTGCTGCGGAGAACATCCGGTGCCGAAACATTACCGAAGGAGGTAGAAAAAAAGTGAGAAAGAAGACTCACCGGGGCACGATTTTGCCGCGTTCAGTGCTTGCGGCCGCGCTGGTATGTACAGCAGTCGCCGCTTCCATTCCAGCATTGGCATCAACGAACAGTTCATCTGCCGCATGCACCGCCATGGACAGCGGCGGCACCTGCACGATGGATATGAGTGGCAGTACCGGTTCCCTTCCCGCCTGCTGTCAAGGTCAAGCGGACAGTGCCGTATCCAAAACAGCCGCGGCAAAATCCGCATCCTCTCAGACATCCAGCACTGCAGTTTGCAGTATGACGGGTATGGAGGGCGTCACTTCCTCCACATCCAGCAAAGACAACTGTGATTTCGGCGCGGTGGATATCCTGTCCGTCTCGGACAAAGCATGCGGTCTGGATGAATTTCAGAAGATCCAAGGCAAAACCAGACACACCGCGACATTTGAGAAAGCAGATGCCAGCGGCAATGTCGCCTATTCCTGGACATTCAAGGGGACGGATATCGCAATCCCGGCAAACATCAACATGAACATAGATGTCTCCAAAGAGGGCGCGCTGACCGATGCGGTGGAACAGGTGGTCTCCAGCTACGGGCAGACAATGAAAAATGCCGTATACCTGCACCTTGCGCAATCAGGCGTGCTGCCTGGCAAGGTTTTGCTGATGATTGCAACAAATGGGCAATTTGCGGCGAAAGATACTGTAAATGTCTACTATTATAATGAAGATAAAAACCGCATTGAGCCGGTCGCTCTGGGTGTCAAACCGGAAAATGGTTATGTTTCCTTCACCATCTCACATGCTTCAGATTATTTTTTGACCGTCCAAAAGTTGAATATCCCTTTCTGGAGCCAAATCAAGAGCTGGCAGGTGATCGTGTTGGCTGTGATGCTTGGGGCAGCCGCCGGAATCCTGACACCACTGTTGCTCAAGCGCAAGACACACAAAAAAGATATAAAACAATAGAAGTGGAAAGGGGCGCATATGGTTACACTGGAACATCTGACTAAAAAATACGCGGACTTTACCGCCGTAAAAAACTTGAACGCGACGATTAAAAATGGTTGCATCTATGGACTGGTCGGCTTCAACGGCGCCGGCAAAACGACGCTCTTGAAAACCATTGCGGGCGTGTTTCGCGCGGATGCCGGTCGGGTGCTGGTGGATAACGAGAACATCTACGAAAATGAACGCCTGAAAAGCGGAATATTCCTGCTGTCAGACGATATGTATTTTTTACCGCAGGCCAACCTGTATGAGATGGCAAAATTCTACCGCGGCTATTACCCTACCTGGAGTGAAAAGACGTTTGAAAAGATTACCGCTTTGTTCGGCCTGGATCCGGATGCGCGCATCAATGGCTTTTCCAAGGGCATGCAAAGGCAGGCAGGCATGGTACTGGCCTTGTCGATTCACCCGCATACCCTTTTACTTGATGAGGCGTTCGACGGCCTCGACCTTGCTAAGCGCAACCTGCTCGCACGCATTCTGCGCGAATATGTGCAGGAAAAACAGGCGGTCGTTATCGTGGCGTCACATAACTTGCGGGAACTGGAGAATCTGGTCGACCATTTGGGCATTATCAAGGATCATATATTCTTTTTCAATGATTCCATTGCAGCAATGAAACGCAGCCGAAGTAAATACCGCGCGCAATTTGGACCAGACGTGACGTTTGAAACACTCAAACCTTTACATCTTTCGCTGCTGACACCGGAAGATGCGGGTTTCTCCTTTCTTTATGAAGGCGACGAATCCGCCGTACATCAGAAACTGGACGCATTGGGTCTGACAGTGCTGGAGCGTCTGCCAATGACACTCGAAGAATTTTTTATGGAACAACAGGAGGAGCAGGACGATGCCTTCAACGACCTCTTTTGACCGCAATTCCATCCTGCGCCATGCATGGCGTGAAACATGGTCGCGCAACTTGCTGCTGCCCGTTCTGGGGTTGGTAGTATTTCTCATCCTGTTCCCAATTTCCACAGCGGGTATGCCGGGCAGTTCCATTTTTAACATTGACTACACGCACGAACAACTGAAATATCGTTTTTTTGATGTATCGTTTGGCCCGGTCATCACCGGTGCAGTGCTGCTTTACGGCTTGTCACTCGGTATTGCGTTGCTTCGCTTTCTGCACGACCGGAAGCAGACCGTCACCTATTTTCTGCTTGGAATCACGCGCACGCGCCTATTGGCTGTGCGGTTGGGCGCGGGCTGCTTGATGCTCGTTATCGGCGTGGGTGTACCACTGACCGTTTCACTGATTCTCAATCTGGCGGCACTGGGCTACACGGCATCGATCCTCAGCTCATTTTTCTACCTGCTATGCGGATATCTGGTACTGGGGCTCACGCCGCTGTTTATCGCTGGCATCGGCTGTGCACTTGCAGGCACTCTGTTTGAGGGAATGGCATTTTCCACCTGCCTGCTTGCCATTCCATCGGCAGTGTTTTACGGCGTAGGAGCGCTGGCACGTCATCTGCTGTTTGGCAGCGGTGCCGGAACACTGTTGCGTACTGGCACCGCGTTGGCTGAACCCAGCCTTCTGACGCAGGCTGCGGCGTTCAACCCCATCCTTTTCTTTTATCACGACTCCATGACCTACTATGCCTATTACGCTACAACAAGCGGGGCAATACTTCCGCCCATCCGGCCACTAGTCGTCGTGCTGTGGTTTCTCGGCACGTTGGTACTGGCTGCGTTGGCCGTGCTAGCGCTCAGGCAACGCAAGAATGAAGTCTCCGGCATTGCGTTTATGTCGCACGGGATGAACACCGTGCTGACGCTGACGCTGGCATTTTTCCTCTATACCCTGCTGTTTGACGTGCTGGCGGAAATCAATCCATTTATTGCATTCACTGCAGCCACTGCGGCATTTGTAGCGGTGTGGCTAGCCTTTTCCACACTGACGGCGCGCAGTAAAAAAATGCATAAAAAAGCCATTGCAGTACTGGCGGGCGGGTTAGCCGTGACTTATGTGGTTGTGGCGCTGCTGGGTACGGGATTGCTGGGTTACAGTACGCGCGTACCGGATGTGAACGACATTGCAAGCGCATCTATCAGCTACGTTGGCTCGCCCAACTACAGCACAGGCGACGGCACACAGGGCAGCAGCGGTGCAAACGGATACTATATCACCCAGCAGATCCAATTGACGGACGAAACTGATCTTTCGATGCTTGTATCTCTGCACAAAGCACTCATCGCGGCCGGAAAACCTGCTTTGGCTCTCAACAGCCATGATTTTCCCCAAACCACCGTACCCTATGATATTCGGGTGGCTTACACCCTGCGCAACGGCTTGAAGCTTACACGTTACTACGACCGTGCCACATTCACCACATTGGAATCCATGTTGACACTGGACAACACCTCCGCCGTCCGGCAACTCGAACAGAACATCCTCACCGGAAATAACAAAGACTCCTACTGGGCGGCGGGCGCCTACCGCAATGGCGCAGTCTATCTCAGCAACAGCTGGTATACGAATCCACAGCTTCTCAACTTAAGTACGGACAAACGAGCCGCACTGCTCAAGGCACTGGCAAAAGATATCGCCAGCCAACCGCTAAGCGACCGGTATTTTCCATCAAAACCCGCGCTGGGCGTGCTGATGTTCTCACAAACGGGCGACAGCGATGTCAAAACCTATGCCTACAATTTGGAAAACACTGAAATCTATCTCACCGGCGCATTTACCAACACGCTGCAATTCCTAAATGACAATGGGTTATCTTCCATTCTCAACTTCAGCGATGCAGCCCAAAGTATTACATTGATGAAATACAATCCATATGTCAGCAGGAATCGCGCCGTCGCACCGGAAAGCCAGTACTTTATGGCCTATACGGCAGGCGATGCGGGCAGCTTCATCCTGCAGAAGGACTTTGGTAAAAACTACACCGTGGACGATGTGGATCAGGTCGGCGAATTGCTGCCGCTGCTGCAAAACGGGTACTATATGAGCCGGGGCGGCTATTTGGCGGCAGTGAAGCTTACGAGCGGAACGTACGTCTATAAATTTCTGCCCTATTCGGACGCACCGAAAGAAATCCGGGGAATGGTGGTCAACTAATTAACCGTACTCAAGAGATGTTCAAGTCTGCTGACATGATTAGCAGAGGCTCATGAGGGTGCAAAATGGGTGTCCAACCGACTTACCGGACAGCCAGTATAGAACGTCTTTTGAAGGCGAAAGCCGCAGGACACGTTGCTTTCCGCTGCTAATAAAGTACCATATGCATTCATTTAACGTGTCTCTATGGGGTTTTGAGACAGTGAGGGGTATCAATGCGCAAAAAATACTTTCTCGGTTTCTGTTCACTGGTTTTGATCGTTTTGCTTGCAGGGAGAACATGTGCTGCCGAACCGCTTTTTGTCACTGCACCGCACAAGATGATGGTGGACGTAGGTCTTCAGCACGCAGAGGTCCTGCGAGCGTCGCCGTCTTCTGCCGCACTGGGTATCGACTGCGGTATGGCCGATATGTGCGGCATTGATCCCTGCACTTGCGGCAGCCCGGATGAATGGGGGCATTGTGCCTGCAACGGCACCAAAAAGACGCCGGTGTCCTACAAGGTCATGGTGGACGACCCCAAGGTAGCGAGTGTAACGGTTTCAGGCGCAAAATTAACCGTAAAGGGCTTATCGGCCGGGCAGACAAATGTAACGGTCACGGCACATCTGCAACACTATACAGATGCGGTGCAGACCATTACGGTCACAGTCAATTCACCGTTTTATTTGTTCTGGATCCTGCCTGTGGCAGCCGTCGCCGCGGTTCTCCTGTTATGGATGTTCAAACGAAAAAAGAAGGGAAAAAGGTAACTTCCTAAGATGAATCGAATATCCTGGCGAAAAACGCCATATGAAATTCTGGCGATTGTAATACTTTTGGTCTCGCTGGCGGGATGTAGTCCCGCAATCAAAACAGGTTCCGGATCGCCGTCCATCCTCACACAGAGCGTTTCTGTTTTTAGCAATGGCAAAGAGGCATCCCAAAAGGTCACTGTCACCCTTACATTTGACCGTGCCATTACCATTGTGGGGAATGTAGACAACCAGCTTGCCGTCAAATTGAACGGAAAATCTGTTGATACAAAAACAATGGCATGGCACGCCGCCGCAGATAAAAACAACCGCGAAAAGCTGATATGCACGTTATCCGCACTGCCTTCGGATACCGACCCCATGCAAGGCAGATATTTCGCCGTATATGAAGGTTCTCTTGTTATCACGGCCAAAAACGGCGCATCCGTCGCTGCCATTACAGACTCCAGTAGAAAATACGCCGCAAAGTGGGCCAAAGTCCATGTTCAGATTCCATCCGGTGTAACGGTCGTGCCGGTTTCCTCGGAGAATGGCAGCGTGTCCGCACCAGCGCAGGTAACAGTGCGCGTTACCTCAACAGGTGTCATTCGGGCTATGACATGGGTGCAATTCTTGCAAAACGGTCAACCGGTGATGCAGAAGGATTATAAAAAGGGAAGCTTCTCTTATACAAACGATGGCTCATTTCCTATCCATGACCATCAACTGTTTCAAATGAACAAGGAAGATTACGCCAAAGAGATTGCCTCCGGATTGGAAAGCTATTTCGGAAAAGGCACCCCCACTGCTGGAGAATATTCCTTCATTACCAACAAAGATACCGTGATGGTGAAAGCCAACGCGTCGACAGACGGCGAGATACTGTCGCTGTGCATTTTCAATCATCCGGACAGCTAAGCTATAGGAACCCAGGTAAAGCTTTCTATCGATACAGGCAATCTCAGTAATGTCTGTAAACCGTTTCTTGTTTGGATTCTCGGCCGTAAAGTCTTGCCACAGCATGTTTTCGGGTTTCTGGGGGTTCGGAATCTGTTTTCGGCAGGCATTTTGGCTGCCTCCTTTCGCCTGACCGCATCTTTACTCAGCAGCTCTACTTTTGTATATTTTCCGGGTATAAAATGACCTCCTGCCGTAGTTTCCATTCTACAACAGGAGGTCCCTTTTTTCACTATCTGCTTTTAAGGGTATCGTCTACAGCACTTCGAGAGCCGTTTTCGTCCCGATTTTTATATTGACAAGTGCTGCGATTTTTATTAACAAACGCAGCAATGGGTAGCAATATTCTGTGAATTAATGGGCGCATTCTCCGCAAGAGTCACTCCCGCCATGCTGTTCTTCATGATGTGTGCAGGATACGTCAGGGTCGAATCGAAGTGCGCCGCTCAGCATATCCGCGACCGCCTTGTCTGCTTCCCCAGACACGCCGCCATAAAGCTGAATGCCAACTTCGGACAACATGCTTTTCGCACCGCCGCCGATGCCACCGCAGATCAGTGTATCGACCCCCAGATTTTGAAGGAAAGCAGCAAGCGCGCCGTGACCGTTCCCGTCTGTCCCCACCGTGGCTGCCGCAACGGTTTTACCGTCCGCAATATCGTAGATCTTAAAACACTCCGTGCTTCCAAAATGCTGAAAAATTTGTCCGTTTTCGTATGGTACTGCAATTTTCATTTTTTGTTTTCCTTTCTTTCAATAACAACGCGGTCTGTTCTGTACAAGGCATATGCAACGCATCGGAAGCCATTTCCGATCAATCCTGCCTCTCTATTGCAGGGTGTTTTTTGTGGCAACAGCAGCATCGGCCGGAGTTTCCGCCGCACAAGACAACGTTGCCGCCACGGATGGTCAACTGCATCCCGTTTACAAGGCACTCAGCCAGTTTTGCACGAGCGCTTGCGTAGATTGCCTGAGCGGTTGTTCGGGCAACCATCATCTGCGCCGCACATTCTTCCTGACTTAGTCCCTCCGAATCGATCAACCGGATTGATTCAAACTCATCCACCGTCATAGTGATTACGGGCAGGTTGTTTAGGCCTTCCCCCAAGGGACCGAAGCGTCTGCATTTGGGCATATCACAGATACGCCGGCATTTTTGCGGTCTTGGCATCTTATCATCGCCTTTATAGTGTTATCGGCATATGTCAACAACCACAAAAAGAATAACATAGATAATGGCATATGTCAATAATTTTTTATATGCGTGAAACGACCTTGCGAAAACCCCGGCTTTCTCTTTTACTTTCATGCCGCTCACGAAACATCTAAGCAGAAATCCATAAATGCCCGCAGCGATTCCGAAAGATATTTGTTTTTGTGATGGACAATTTTAAATGCGCGCTCAAAACATAACGGGCTGGTGCGAATGACGCACGGGCACCCAGCCTTAACCTCGTTTTTCACTGAACGCCTGGAAATGACGGAAATGCCGAGATTCCCCGCCACAGCATTTTTAATGGTGTCGGCGTTGTTGCAGACCCAAGTACTCCTGTTACGCATGTAATATGTTTTGCGGCAAAATAGCAAGCGGCAGGAGATAGCTCTCCCGCCGCCTGTCTGGTATATGGCGCCTGTCAGCGTGTGACTGCGTACGGCCACGCATTGATTCCACCCAGATTGTACACATTGGTATACCCCATGGCGGCAAGCACACCGCACGCCTGTGCGGCGCGCCCTCCGCTAAGGCAATAGACAATGATTTCAGAACCTTTGTCGGGGATAATATGTGCCGATCGGGTCTTTAACTGGTCGAGCGGCAGTGATATACTATTAGGGATGTGTCCACCTTTGTATTCTTCCCGTGTGCGCACGTCCAGCAAAAAAACAGTATCGCCGGAATCCAGGCGTTCTTTCGCCTGTTTGGGGGAAATTGTATTTCGGGAGGTCTTCCCAAACAGAAAATCAAACATAACGGTTTAACCCTTTCTAATCTTGATTATCAAATAGCGCTGTAAAGGAGGTGCGGGATGCTGCATTCGGATGATATGGATTTTTTGACCAAGTATTTGCCGCTGCTTGCCAAATTGAGTGAAACGGACCGCGCCGCGATTTTGGCGTCCGGGGTACGCGCTTCTTTTGAAAAAGGAACGGCTATTCTGGACAGGGAACGCGAATGCAACGGACTCATTGTTGTGAAAAGCGGTCAGCTCCGAGCCTCTTTCAACCTGCAAGACGGCAAGGAACTGACACTTTACCGCCTGCTCGCGGGAGATATCTGCATTCTCAGCGCATCCTGTGTGCTTAAAAACATCACGTTTGAAATCACGTTGGAAGCGGAAAGGGACAGCCATGTCTATTTCATTCCCGCCGTAGTCTGGGCCGAATTAAGTGGGCGCAACCCTGAAGCAAAGCAATTTACCATGGACTTGGTTTCCGAACGCTTCTCGGAGGTAATGTGGGTGGTGGAACAGATGGCCACCAAAAACATGGGCCAGCGCGTTGCGGCGTTTTTGCTGGAGCAATCCGTGCTGGACGGCACAGAACAGCTTTCCATCACACACGATATCATTGCCAAAAACCTTGGTACCGCCCGTGAGGTGGTCAGCCGCGTACTCAAATACATGGAAAACGACGGACTGCTTTCGCTTTCCCGCGGCAAGATCTCGCTTATGCAAATGAAAAAGCTGCGCGAGATGAACCATTAGGACTCTCAGGCATTTACGGACCGCAGAATAGAGAGCAGCTCCGCCTTAGGAGTGACACCCACCCGCTGTCCAACGATCTTTCCATCTTTCAGGAATACCAATGTGGGAATACTCATCACGGAAAACTGCGCGGCAAGTTCCGGGTTTTCATCCACATTCAGTTTGGCGACAGTAGCCGTGTCCCCCAGTTCTTCGGCCACCTCTTCAACGATCGGCCCCTGCATCCGGCACGGCCCGCACCATGTGGCCCAAAAATCAATCAAAACCGGCTTATCAGTATTTAGAACTACCTGGTTGAAATTGTTACGGTTCAGTGTGATAACATCCATTGTAATCACCATTCCTTTCATGATTGTGCCATCAGTATACTGCACGCAGGCACATACTTCCGTAACATAGTCACCAACGGACACGGGTGGCATTTAATCTTTCCATCGACCGGGAACACCCCGTTTCCTATATTATGAAGACGATGTGAAGACAACCTGCGCAGTGTGTACGCCGAGAACCGTTTCCCTGTTTGGGGAAATGGCTCTTTTTCTATGCCCAAGCTTGTACGTGACAAAGTTACGGTATCAAGTGTGCACCTTTGTTAAACTTATGTCATAAGACAGCGGGTGGCTTAGAAATCGCCCGCTTTAGCCAGATGAACGAAGAGGAGTGTACCGGTATGAAAGTTTTGATTGTGGGCGGCGTTGCAGGCGGTGCGTCGGCAGCGGCCCGCCTTCGCCGGAATGATGAACATGCGGAAATCATCTTGTTTGAACGGGGCGACTTTATTTCCTTTGCCAACTGTGGACTGCCCTATTATATTGGCGGTGTTATCTCGGAGAAAACCAAGCTGACGCTGCAAACGCCGGAAAGCTTTCGGGCGCGTTTTCGGGTGGATGTGCGTGTGGGCAGCGAGGTCATTGCAATCAACCCAGTACGCCGGGAAGTAAGCGTTCGCCGCACAGCCGACGGCTCCATCTATCAGGAAAGTTACGACAAATTGTTGCTTTCCCCGGGTGCGGAGCCTATCCGGCCGCGTCTGCCGGGATTTGACAACCCCCGTGTGTTCACCCTGCGCAATATTCCGGATACCTACGCAATCAAGGATTACTGCGACACACACAAACCACGGCGTGCCGCCATTATCGGCGGAGGGTATATCGGCATTGAGGTGGCGGAGAATCTACACCGGCTGGGCATCCGCGTCGCCATCATCCAGATGACGGACCACATTCTTCCGCCGGCAGATGCGGATACGGCTGTCGCGCTGCACAATCATCTGCGGGAAAAGGGCGTGGATCTGCGGCTTAATACCAGTGTGCAAGCCATTGAAGAAACATCGGATGGTTTACTTTTCCGCCTTTCAGACGGCAGCAAGCTCTGCGCGGATTTCGCCATTCTTTCGGCTGGTGTGCGGCCCGAGGGGAAATTAGCCGCCGACGCGGGTCTGAAAACCGGCCTACGCGGCTCCATTCTGGTGGACGACACGCTGAAAACCAGCGACGAACACATCTATGCCGTGGGTGACGCGGTGCAGGTGACAGACTTTACGAGCGGCGCGCCTTCTTATATTCCGCTGGCCTCCCCTGCTAATAAGCAGGGCCGTATCGCGGCGGATAACATCTGCGGGGCGCAGGAAAAATACGAGGGGTCACAGGGCTCAGCGGTACTCAAAGTATTTGACTTGACGTTTGCTTCCACCGGCCTTTCGGAAGAAGTGCTGAAAGCCGCAGGCACCTCCTATCAAAAATCCTTCACCTATTCGGCGTCGAATGCGTCGTATTACCCCGGCGGTCTGCCTATCAGTTTAAAGCTGCTCTTTGCACCCGAGAACGGCCGCATTCTGGGGGCACAGGCCGTGGGCTATGCGGGTGTGGACAAACGTATCGACGTAATCGCCACTGTGCTGCGCATGGGCGGCACGGTACATGACCTGACAAGGTTGGAGCTTTGCTACGCACCGCCGTTCTCCTCCGCAAAAGACCCTGTAAACATGGCCGGTTATACAGCGGAAAATATACTGCAAAAGCGCTTCACGCCGTTTTACGCGGAGGATGTGGCGAAACTGACCGGACAAAACGCAACGTTGGTAGACGTGCGGACAAAAGAAGAATTTGAGACCGGCACCATTCCCGGAGCCATTCACTTGCCGTTGGACAGCCTGCGGGAACATCTCTCGGATCTACCAAAAAACAAGCCGGTGTATGTGTTCTGTCAAATTGGCCTGCGCGGTTATCTGGCGTCGCGCATCCTGACACAAAACGGCTTTGCGGATGTACGCAATCTCAGCGGCGGTTACCGTCTCTGGGCAGAGATTGAAAAAGACCGGACGATGGCCGCCTGCCCGCCGCCTACTGACAAAGGGAATCAATCGGACTGTGACTGTCTCGCCTGTGCACAGCCTAAAAAGACCATCGTGGTCGATGCCTGCGGTCTAAGCTGCCCCGGTCCCATTCTGGAAGTGAACAAAGCGCTGAAGCAAGCTGCGGACGGTGAAATTCTGGAAATCAAAGCGACTGACCCGGCATTTTCAAGCGACATTGGCGCTTTTTGCAAACGTACCGGCCACCGGTTGTTGGATTCCGGCTTTGACGGCAGGCAGTTTTCCGTAACACTGCAAAAGTGCGCAACGTTGGCGGATACAGTTCCGGTCTCCGGCGGCAACGACAAAAGCATCATCATTTTTTCCGGCGATCTCGACAAGGCCATCGCGGCGTTTATTATCGCAAACGGCGCGGCAGCCATGGGCCGCAAAGTGCACATGTTCTTCACCTTCTGGGGATTGAATATTCTGCGCAAACCGGAAAGAGCATCCGTCAAGAAGGATTTCCTTTCCACAATGTTTGGGCGGATGATGCCGCGCGGCTCGCAAAAGCTGGGATTGTCGCGCATGAACATGGGCGGTATGGGCGCCAAGCTCATCCGTGCGGTCATGCAAAACAAGCACATTAACTCGCTGGAAAGCCTGGTTGAAGAGGCCATCAAGAATGGTGTGGAGATGACGGCCTGCACCATGTCGATGGATGTGATGGGCATCCGCAAGGAAGAATTGATTGACGGTGTCGGCAGCGGCGGCGTGGCGTCTTTTCTGGCCAACGCGGAAGAATCGGACACCAGCCTTTTTATTTGAATAAAAAACGCAGAAAGCACAGAAAGCCATACGGTCGGATGCAAATGCATCCGACCATATGGCTTTACTTTGAAATTTTTTAGGGGTCTTATTCTTTCATACAGTCACACAGGAATGTGGCGGCTTTTTCTACGCAGCCCGCGCAAGGCAGCTTTCTGGCAGACCGAATTTCCCGGCAGGTCAGTGCACCAGCCTGCTTTTGAAAAATTGCTTCAAGCTCCCCTGCTTTTTCCGATAACCCTGATTCTTCCAAGACAGCTTTGGCTGCATACAGCGCGCCGCATTCCCCGCCGGGTGCGCGGCCGCCTCCATAGTTGCGAAACGCATCAAGGTCAATCCCCTGTAAATGCAGTTCTTTGACAAACGTATTGGCGACCGCCTGCGCGCAATTTGATTTTTCGCGGCCGTTTTGACCCAGATAATAATCGGAAGCCTCGTCGACCAGCTGCTTTTTATTTTGCATGTTTAAATTATCCTCCTTGATCAATTCTGGTTTCAATTATACCACTTATCGGTTTGCAGACCGTGATGAAGTCACCAAAAACAATTTTCCGATTTTTTTTCCTGACGTTTGGTCAAATCAGCCCTGTTGTTCGGGGACTATCATTGGGGCTCAGATTTGTCCAGTTGTTCAGAACGGCGTTTTCCCCACAGCTGCAATTTCTCACGGAGAGATACACATGCAGGCAGGAAGATTGGCATAAATACGAAAGCCAGCAGAATCAGACCGATAATCACCGTCGTGGCCAATTCTGCCTGCGAGGTGATCTGCGAAGGATACAGCGCCGCAAAGGTTGCCGAAAGGATGATTGCTGCGGACATAATCACACTGCCGGTATTTGCCGCCGCGTCGACCATGGCTTTGCAGGGGCCCAGTCTCCTGCCCTCACGGAAGCGTGTAACCAGAAAGATGCTGTAGTCCACACCCAGCGGAATCAACATGATAAAGGAAAAGAACGGCGCTGTCCATGTCAGATTTCCGACGTGGAATACATGCGCAAACAGCAACTGTGTCAACGTGTAAGAAGCGTAATACGAAATCAGAAGGGCAGCCAGAATGAAAATGGGCATCAGTATGGAGCCAGTCACAAAAATCAGCAGGATTGCGATACCAATCAACATCAGGATGGTGCTTCTGGAAAGGTCACTGCCGGAAACGAGAGACAAATCCCGATTTTGAGATGAGACGCCGGTAATACCGGCAGTCATACCTTTCAAAGAACCGCTTTGCAAATCAGCGGTGACCGTATGCTCTATGTTGCCAACCACCTGAATGGCCTGTGCCGAATACGGATCGATTGACAGATAAACCGTAATTGCTGCAATTTTCCGATTGCCCGACATATAGGCATCCAGAGATTTCTGGAAATCAGCGCCTTTTAGTTGATCATCGGGGATATAGAAAATCGAGCTGGATTCATTGGACGACGACAGACCGTTTAAGTATGCTTTGGCGGAATCCAAGCCGCTCGACACATCCCCAAGCCCCTTGGAAGCATCATTGAGGCCCGCGGTCAACTTGGTCAGCTGACCGGATAAATTTTCAACACCGTCAATGAGTTGGTTTTGTCCGGATTGGATAGCATTTGCCGCACCGACCAGCTGAGCTGTGCCGTCCGCCAGCTTCTGCTGTCCCGCAGCAATGTCTGAAAGACCGCTGTCCAACTGTTTCGCACCGGCATCCAATTGTGCGACTGCCGCCGCAATCTTTGCCTGACCATTTGAAGCGTTGGTCAGTCCCGCACTCAACTCGGAGCCGGCCGTTTCAAGCGCATCCAATCCGGCTGACATTGCATTCAGCCCGTCCTGTGCCTCTGAAAGCCCTTGACTGGAATTGCTGCCGGCCAGACCGTTCAGCGCTGTTTGTACATTGTTGAGATCGGCAGTTACTTTTCCAAGAGACGCTCCCACGCCCTTGGCATCGGTTCCAATTCCGCCGACCAGTTGCATCTCAGACGTATATTGCGGGTCGGCGGGAGACAGCATCTTGCCAAGCGATCCGGCTTTTGTACCGATGTCGGTCACAGAGCTGCCTACGCTTGTCAGGTTCGTTCCAACGTCGGTCAAATCAACTTTAACGGTCTGCATGGCTGTGCTCATATTGGCAGAACCGGCATTCATCTGGTCGATCATATCTTGTAATTTGGAAAGATTGTCGGACACGCTTTTGATCCCTTGTGTGAGCTGTTGCGCACCCGATGCACTGCCGCTCAATCCACCCGCCAGGGCATTGCAAGACGTTTCCAGCGCATCAAGATTGGGAACGAGGGCGTCGGCTCCCTGTTTTAGGCTGCCCAAACCGGACGATAACTGCCCGGCTGCGTTTTGCAGGGAGGAAAGACCCGTCACAAGGCTTGCCGTTCCTGTTTTCAGTTGATCCAATGATCCGCTTTCTCCGGATGAGGACTGTAGCTGAGAAGCCGCACTTTGCAGGCTGTCCTTGATTTTTTCGATTCCGCTTTGGGCACTGCCCAGACCATCACTCACCTGCCTCGTTTGACTGCTCAAGTACAAGTTATCCAGTTTTGCGCCTTTCGGTCGGGTAGCACTGTAAACCGACTGAACCCCGGATAGTTTGGTGAGGTCATCATCCAGCTTGTCAACTGCCGCCAGTGTCTCCTCGTTGTCCATGGGTGTGGGGCTTTGGAGCACCACATTGACGGGAAACAGCTTACCCGGTCCGAATTTATCGGAGCTGATATCGACGGCTTTTACAGAATCATAAGAGCCAGCCACCTCATTCAGATTATCGTAAGAGAGATCGTTCTTATACAGAAGAATGACCGGCACCGTCACGATCAACACAGCCAGCAGAAACACGACCGGTTTTCTGATGGAGGCTGAAGAAGCCGTTTCCCACAGACGGTTACGCTGGTGACCCGCATGGGGTTTTGTGGGCCAGAAAAGCCCCGGGCCAAGCAGGCGCATCAAACATGGCAACAACGTCGTCAGCTCCAGCAACAGAACCAAAACGGCGATTGCGACCGCCGAAACCGCCTGGTAGATTGAAAATTTTGCAAATCCGAGAACAGCAAATCCAATCAGAACGGTAAGCGAACTTAGAAATACAGTTTTACCCGCTGTTCGATAGGTACTCACAATGGAATCCTCTACGGATTTCATTTTCAGTTCTTCCCGAAAACGCATCATGAGCAACAGCGTATAATCCGTCCCGATACCGAACAAAACAAGGATGAGAAAGGTTGATGTGGAAGACGAATAAGGAAAATTCAGTTTATCCGCAAGCTGTGTGACAATACCCTGCGAGCAAAGAAACGTGAGAGCAATCGAGAACAAAGAGACGATGGGGGCAACCGGTGAACGGAATACCAGAAGCAGGATTAGAAAAATGGCGGCAAAGGTGAAAAGCTCTGTTTTTTTTGTACCCGCCTGCGAGGTGGCAATCATGTCGTTGTTGATGAGGTCGCCGCCTGTCAGGTAATGTTTTACAGAAACAGAAGAGAGCGTCTTGTCGATTTCATCCCGGATGGTATCTATGCTGGTACCTGTTTTATCGATATTCAGGCTGACCAGCACCGTGGTACCATCTTTGGAAACCATTTCATCTTTCAGATCGCTGTTATCAAAATAGTCAGTTACATTTGTGATATGTAGGGCTTTCTCGTCGCTTTTCAGCTGATCAACGCCTTGATGGATAGCGTCAAGCTGAGTGTCCGTCAGCGGCCTTTTGCTGTTAAATACGACCAGAAGATTAGACGCCTTTGAGCCGCTGCTCACATTGTTCTTCTTGTTCAACAGTTGGTTTCCAATATAAGACGAATAACTGGAAGGAATTTGAGGTTGGCCTTTATTAATGGCAAGCTGTGTCAGGTCAGGCATGAAGTGATGGAGCGCGATGGCCAGTATAATCCATATGCATACCAGCAACCATCGGGACTTGATGATGTTTTTCATGTGGAGCCCCCTGTTTTATTCAGACTTATCGGTCGCGACCGACCGGTCTATACTCGTGATTATCATAACACCACCATCCGTGGATGTCAACGCTTCCCCACCAAAAAGGGAAAAGAGGGCAGCAAACACGCTATTGCCGCCGCGATATGAGTAGATGTATAATAGGCAAAAGGAAAGGGTGGTTACCATGCCGAACAAAACCTTTGAGCATTTGACAAACGAAAAAAAAGAGGCGGTCATTCAGGCCGCCTTAAAAGAATTTACCGCGCATGATTTTGCTTCTGCCTCTTTGAATGACATTATTGCAAGCATTGGCATTGCCAAAGGAAGCTTTTACAGATATTTTAACAATAAGCAAGACCTTTATGATTATCTGATTCGTTATGGCCTTGAAAAAAAGATACAGTATGTAAACCAACTTAAGGAACCAACCAACGATCTATTTCAATTGATTCAGCGAATGGTCAGCAATTATATCCGGTTCAATTTAGAAAACACAGAATTGGCTGCGTTTATGCAAAAGGCGGCCAGTGAAAATAGCACTGTGCGTGATGACTATCTGTTTCTAAAAAATGGTCGGCAGGTATTAATAGAAAAAATAAAAGAGAGCCAAGAACACGGAATTATAAATGCCCGGTTCAGTGCGGACTTTGTATGTTTTTGCATTTCCCAACTGCTGACAGGTTCCTCGGATTATGTACAAAATAAGTATTTAGGTGAAAAAACCATCTCCGAATATTTGCTGCATCCAGCCGAAGATTATAAAAAAATAAAGGATGGAATTGTACTTTATTATCAGCAACTGGTTGAATTTTTGAAAAGCGGATTCGAGTCCCCTAAAGAAAACACAAAATAAATGGGAGACTACATAGGTAGTTTTCTATACAATAACGACTGAAATCGTGCAATAAGACCGCCCTCCTTGCCAACACTCAAAGCCAAGGAGATACAAAAAATGAGAAGCAATGCAGCAATGCATTCAAGAATCCGTAGTTAAGAAATTGGATATCATAGTGCTTCAAAACATCCCGGTAATCCCCGGCGGCATATTGAATACCCCGGTCACTGTGGAAAATCAGACCCGGCTCCGAGCGCTCCCTGCGAACAGCCATCTCAAGGGCCGATACTGTCAGGGCGGTGTCTATTCGATTGGAAAACGTGTACCCCACCACCTTTTTTGTGAACAGATCCTTTACAATAGCGGCGTACAGCCAACCCTCGTCGGTAGGAACGTAGGTGATGTCGCCGACCCAAATTGCGCAGGGCCGGGGCGCGGTGAAGTCGCGCTTGAGGAGATTGGGAGCGATTGAAAAGCTGTGCTTGGAGTTTGTGGTGCTCTTGTACGCCCTTTTACGATGAGAAACGATGCCGGCAGCCTTCATCAGCCGGCGCACTCGCTTACGGGAGCAGCCGAACTGCGGTTTCAGCAGGTGGAATAAGCTGTCCAATACCTCAGGCATCGGTATTCACCTTTGGCTTGCGACCACGCTTTTTCGGAAGTGTATCCAACGGGCTCGTTATCGATTCATTTAACTTGCTCAGGTGGGGGTAAAAGGCCGTGGTCTGGATAAAAGTATGGCCCAGCAGCTCTTTAGTCTGGCAGACTTCCACCCCAGATTCTAGCAGATGTGTGGCAAAGCAGTGCCGTAAGGTGTGAATGGTAAAGGTATCGGACAGCTTCGCATGTTTCTTGTATTTGTTGAAGGCATCTTGAACGGCCCGCGAAGTCATAGTATCAATTGTGTACGAGGACAATCCTCGCAACGCAAATTCCTCATGAACCCGACTGATGACTTCTTCATTGGTCATGGAACCATCTCCTTTAATAGTAATGATTCCATTTTATCGGATATGGCAAGAAACCTGCCGTTTCACAGCAGGTTTCTTGAAAACGTAGTATCTACCCTATACAACCACCGCGCAAGCGGTTTGGTGCTATGTTTATAATATTCCTGGTCGATAATAGTAATGAAGGTGCTGAATATGATACGCTTACTACAAAAATCCGATATAGAAACGATATGCAATATCGTAAATGACAATTGGAAATCAGTTTACAGCGAATATATCAATGAAGATTTATTAAATAAACAAGGTTGTATAGAACGAGAAAATAGGTTGAAAAAAGATTTCTTATCCAGCAGATTATTAAATTACGTTTATGAATGTGACAATCAACCCGTAGCGTTATTATCCATTGGAAATACAGCAGATAAAGACAAAATCGGAGCTTTTGAATTGTGGCGTATTTACATCTTGAAGGCATATCAAAGCCGAGGAATTGGTACTCTTCTGCTCGACTTTACTGAGAAAAAAGCCATCCGATCAGGTTATAAAGAAGTGCTAATATGGGTTTTCAAAGGAAATGTACATGCTCTTTCTTTTTATAAAAAGCATGGTTATAAGCATGATAAAGAGTGCTATTTGGGCCAACCATATTTTACCTATGGAATTCGACTAAGCAAGGAATTAAACTGTGATGTTTACACGTGTGCCCGCCTTGACAAAATGAACGTATAATTTTACGCTTATGCCGAGTTATTACTAACCCTAAAATTCGATTAATTTTTATATGATGGAGCGCCCCCAAGAAATACGCAGTTGTAGGCGAGTACGAGGACATTCTCAATTATGACTATATGGACAATCTGTGTGCGTTTGCATAATATCTTTGCTTCGAGCCAAGTTGGGTTTGTTGGCAAACCACTCGAAAAATCTTTAATTCGAACTACAGGGATTCATTTGGACAAAGTCTCATTTTAGAACTTTCTATCGGCTACAAAA